>JBFIQH010000142.1:0-7956 GCA_041609735.1 Woeseiaceae bacterium
CTCGACCTAAAGTAAGGAGCGTTCATGAAACGGTGCACAACGAACAGTCGGCGCATTGGCGCGGCATTACTTGCCGCTTCGGCCATTGCTGCATCCGGCAGCGTTTTCGCCCAGAGTGTTGACCAGGTCCTGCAGGCTGATCAACGTCGGTTAACGCTGGCGCAGCAATCGCAGGAGCGCATCAACCAGGTGGTTGAACAGACGCGTTCACTGGAAGACCAGTACAGGGCCATTAATAAGGAGATCGATGGGCTGCGGGTGTACAACCGCCTGATGGCCGCTCAGACCGATGGTCAGAAAGCAACGCTCGAGGATATCGCGTTGTCGATGGACCAGGTCGACGTGATCAATCGCCAGATCTTCCCGCTGATGACGCGCATGATCGATGGCCTCGAGCAGTCCGTAAAGCTTGACGTGCCGTTCCTGATGGAGGAGCGCGCGGATCGAATCGCCAACCTGAAGGACATCATGGAGCGCTCGGATGTCAGCGTTGCCGAGAAATTCCGCAAGGTGATGGAGGCGTACCAGATCGAAATGGATTACGGCACGTCGTCCGAGCACTACGAGGAGACACTCGAGCTGGTGCCCGGCGAGGTTCGCAACTACAACATCCTGCGCATCGGTCGTGTCGGTCTATACGCACAGTCGGACGACGCCAAGATCACCGGTCGCTGGGATAACGAGGCGCGGGAGTGGGTCGTTGACGACTCGGCCCGCAATGAAGTCCGCAAGGGCATCCGGATGGCGAAGCAGCTGATCGCGCCGGAAATTATCGTTATACCGGTTGCTGCACCTGAATCTGCGGAGGCGTCGTAATGAAACGCATAACAACACTACTCGCGGCGGGACTGCTCGCCGTCGGATTTACGACCGCAAATGCGCAGGATTCGGCCAGCAGCATGTCAGAACTTCTGCGCTTGATCGAACAGGGCCAGGCGCGCGACTCGCAAGAGGCGCGGCAACGTGAAGCCCGTTTCCGCCAGGCGCAAAGCGAACAGCAGAATTTGCTGAACCAGGCGCGCTCAGAGCGCACACGCCAGGAGCGCGAAAGCCAGCGACTCGAGCAGCTGTTCCAGACGCAACAGGCCGATATCGTCGCTGCCCGAACGGCACTCGATCAGCGTCTCGGTGCGTTGAAAGAGCTGTTCGGCGTCCTGCAGACGGTTGCCGGTGACGCACAGGGCCGCTTCAGCTCGTCGCTGACGAGCCTGCAGTATCCGAATCGCGAGGCATTTCTCGTCACGCTGGGCAGCAAGATGGCCAGCGCCACGGAGCTTGCGTCGATTGAGGACATCGAACGCCTCTGGTATGAGCTGCAGCGCGAAGTCACCGCATCGGGCAAGGTCGTCAGCTTCCCGCACCTGGTCACCCGGGCGAACGGCGAGCAGGGCGAGGAACAGGTCGTGCGTGTCGGCATGTTCAACGTGGTATCGGATGCCGGCTATCTCGAGCTAAACGACGACGGATCGATTTCGGAGCTGCCGCGGCAGCCAGAAGGCCGTTTCCTCGGCACGACGGACGACCTGATGAGTGCCGACAGCGGCTACGTGGACTTCGGTCTCGACGTGACCCGTGGCGGTATTCTCGGGTTGCTCGTCGAATCGCCGACCATCATGGACCGTATCAACCAGGGCGGAATCGTGGGTTACTGCATCATTGCTCTCGGTATTCTCGGTCTGCTGATGGCGCTGGTACGCTGGATTGGCCTCAGCAGCGACAGCCGCAAGGTCTCCGCGCAGCTCAAGCGCGATTCGGCCAGCACCGATAACCCGCTGGGTCGCGTCCTCGCGGCGTACGAGAGTAACCAGCAGGCAGACACCGAAACGCTCGAGCTGAAGCTCAGCGAGGCGGCGCTCAAGGAAATGCCGGGACTGACCAAGGGCCTGCTGTTCATCAAGGTTATCTCGGTCGTTGCCCCGTTGATGGGACTGCTCGGAACGGTTACCGGTATGATCCAGACGTTCCAGGTCATCACGCTGTATGGTGCTGGTGATCCGAAACTGATGGCCGGCGGTATCTCACAGGCACTGATGACGACAGTACTCGGACTGGTTGTTGCCATCCCGATGGTACTTCTCCACACCGTCGTCAGCGGCCAGAGCAAGACGATCATCAACATTCTGCAGTCCCAGAGTGCCGGCCTCGTTGCACAGCACTCCGAGAAGCACGGGTAACGATATCGTCTTGAGGAGCTGCCATGTATTGGCTATTTGACGCGTTTGAAGCCATTCGGGATTTCATGGGCCTCGGCGGCCCGGTCCTGAAGGCGATCGCTGTCACGATCTTCCTGATGTGGGTTCTCATCGTCGAGCGGCTGCTGTATTTCCGCTCGACGATGAAAGAACTCTCACGGGAGATTCATGACAATTGGGAGTCCAGGAGTGAACGCCGCTCCTGGCACGCACACCAGATCCGCGAACTGATGATTTCCCGGTTTTCACTCGCAGTGAACCGGGGGATAGCGATGATCCAGACTCTCGTCGCGCTGTGTCCACTGCTTGGCCTGCTAGGCACCGTTACCGGCATGATTGCCGTGTTCCAGGTACTGGCCGTTTCCGGCTCCGGAAACGTTCGTGCCATGGCAGCCGGTGTGTCTCAGGCTACCGTGCCGACGATGGCCGGTATGGTCGGAGCGCTCTCGGGCGTGCTGCTGGTCACGATACTGACACGCCGCGCGGCGCGTGAAGTCGAGTTTCTCGAAGACTCACTCACGATGGATCACTAGGGGAATCGGGTCATGCGTAAACACGACTTTAATTTGGTGCAGGAAGAAGAAGAGAACGAAATCAACCTCACGCCAATGCTTGACGTTGTTTTCATCATGCTGATCTTCTTCATCGTAACGGCCTCCTTTATCAAGGAGGCTGGCATCGACGTGAATCGGCCTGATGCGCCCGTCACCGAGTCGAAACCAGAGGATGCCAACATTCTTGTCGCTATTCGGGAGAATGATGAAATCTGGATTGACCGTCGGTTGATCGATCCGCGAGCGTTGCGTGCAAACATTGAGCGCCTGCATGCCGAGAACCCGGATGGTTCGGTCGTTATTCAGGCCAACCGGAAATCGACCAACAAGATGCTGGTGACCGTTATGGACGCGGCGCGGCAGGCCGGTGTCTACAATATTTCGATTGCCGACAACTGAACGGCTATTCCGGCGGCTTTAACTCAGGAATCAATTCATGCGAAGAGCTAAGAGTACGTTTGTCACGGAAGAGGAAGAGAATGAGATCAACCTGACGCCGATGCTGGACGTCGTGTTCATCATGCTCATTTTCTTCATTGTAACCGCGACGTTTATCAAGGAAGCCGGCATTGACGTTAACCGGCCGGACGCGCCAACCGCGGATTCGCAGGACGATGCAGCGATCCTGGTGGCCATCAGCCCGAACGACGAAATTTGGATCGATCGGCGGCTCGTCGAGCCGGCAGCCGTGCGCTCGGTGCTCGAGCGGCTGCACCTCGAGAACCCGAAAGGTTCGATGGTGATCCAGGCGGACCAGGAGTCGACGAACGAGGCCCTGGTCGTCGTGATGGAAGCCGCCAAGCAGGCCAATATCAGTAATGTCGCGATATCGGCGTTGCGAGACTAGGAACCACCGGGCAGGGCGGTTGTCACAATAGGGACGCTGCCCACTGTCGGACCGAGCGGGAATAACCGCGTAGGAGAGCCAGACAATGATAGGCCGTTATGTATTTTCAATAGTCGTCGGTGTCGTCGTGACGCTGAGCCTGTTGTTCATCATGCAGTTGCTGATCGTCACGGGTAAGCAGGCGCTGACCAAACCCCGCGACAGGGCGCAGCTCGAATTCGTGCGCGTCAAGCGTAACGAAGCGCTGAATACGGAAGATTTCCAGCCGGAGAAGCCACCACCGCCGCCCGAAGTTCCACCGGAGCAGCCACCCCAGGAAATGGATTCGGTGGATCCGAACGCTCCGACAATCAACGTCGCTCCTCCGAGCGTGTCCGCCGAGACGAACATCGGTGGTCCTGGCGGCATGAACATTGCGGAGGGCGACTATTTGCCGATCGTGCGGGTTGCGCCGGTGTACCCGGCGCGTGCGCTGTCCCGAGGGCTGGAGGGCTACGTCGACCTGGAATTCACCGTGACGACGGCCGGTACGGTCAGGGACCCGATCGTCATATTTTCGACGAGCAGCCTGTTCGAACGCGCGGCAGAGCGTGCCGTGCTCAAGTTCAAATACAAGCCACGCGTCGTGGATGGCGTGCCGGTCGACGTGCCGGGCGTGAAAACGCGAATTACGTTCAAGATCGAGGAATAACGAACAACGACGCGGCCCATGAGCCGCGTCGGCTGACCCTGGCGGGACAAACGGATCGATAAGGACTTACTCGACATGTTTAACAGACACTCACTCAAGACCCTCGCAATGATCGCTTGCGCGTTGATGCTGTCCGCAAACGTATCGGCGCAGGACGACGAGCGCGAGAAGCGGGACGCCCAGGCGACCAAGCAGGCACAGGCCGTCAGCAAAGAAGTCTACGACCAGATTCAGAAGGCCCAGGAGCTCGTCGACGCCAAGGACTATGGCGGCGCGCTTCGGATGCTCAATCGCCTCTATAACCCGGACAAGCTGACCGAATACGAGCAGGCCAATGTGCTCAACTACATCGGCTTCGTCTATTACAACCAGGATGATATCCAGAACGCGATTCGCACCTACGACAAGTTGATCTCGATTCCGAGCCTCGAACCGCAGCTACTCAAACAGACAATCTATACGCTCGCGCAGCTGAACATGATGGAGGAGCGCTACCAGAGAACGCTGGAGCTGCTGAACAAATGGTTTGCAATGGAACCGAACCCGGCACCCGAACCGTTCATTCTGAAGGCACAGGTGTTCTACCAGCTGCAGCGCTACCGGGAAATGGTCGAGCCGATCGAAACGGCGATGCGCATCGCGCGCGAGCGGGAGAAAGATGTCAAGGAAGACTGGTACGTCCTGCTGAACTTTGCCTATTTTCAGCAGGAGGACTATCGCAAGGTCCGAGATATCCAGAAGATCCTGCTGCAGAACTGGCCGAAGAAGCGCTACTGGTTCTCGCTCGCCGGCGCCTATACGGAGCTCGGTGAGGACCAGAATCTGATCGCCGCCTACGACGCCGCGTTTACGCAGGGCATGCTGGAGAAAGAGAGCGAGTTCGTGACGATGGCGCAGCTGTTCATGCAACGTGAAGTGCCGTACAAGGCCGCCAGGTTGCTTGAAGAGCAAATGGCGAAGGGTGTCGTCGCGAAGAACGAGAAGAACTATCGTCTGCTGTCGCAGGCCTGGACGCTGAGCATGGAAGACGAAAAAGCGATCCCGGCGCTGCAGCAGGCCGCCCGGCTCAGCACAGACGGTGAACTCGATGTGCGCCTCGCGAACGCGTACCTGAATGTCGGCGAGTACGAAGAGTGCGCGAAATCGGCCAGGAATGGCCTGCGCAAGGGCGGCTTGAAAAATCCTGACAACGCGCAGATTTCGCTTGGCATGTGCCTTTACAACACGCGTGACTACAACGATGCGAAGGACGCATTCCGCGCGGCAGCGCGCGTGCAGAAATCGGCGCGCGTCGCCAACCAGTGGATCCGTGTGATCGAAGCCGAGCAGGAACGCAACCTGCAGATTCGTCTCGCCCAGGAAGCGGCCCAAAAGAAGCAGCAGGAAGTGGAGGCGCGCCGCGCGAGAGCAAATCGCGCCTGACGTAAACTCCAGACTACTGTAATCCATTCGGGGCGTTGACCATGTTTGGTCAACGCCCCTAAACTTACCCGTTCCAAATTATCAGGACGCTGTCCAGAATGCCGAAAATTGTCTATATCACACCGGACGCGGAGCGCCACGAAGTCGAGGTCGAGAACGGCTATTCCGTCATGGAAGGCGCGATCAACAATAACATCGCCGGAATTGTTGCCGAATGCGGCGGCGCCTGTGCCTGTGCGACCTGTCACAGCTACGTTGACGAGGCCTGGCTCGACAAGATTCCCGAAATGGACGATATGGAAGATTCGATGCTCGATGCGGCATTCGAGCGTAAGGACAACAGTCGGCTGACGTGCCAGATCGAGGTGAATGATTCGCTCGACGGGCTCGTCATTCACGTTGCCGATAACGAATACTGAGGCGTCGCCCGTTAGGCCCTGATCTCTCCAGAGAGAGGCCGAGCCACGTTACATGGTCTGGCTCCCTCGAAACCCCACTCGATCGCAAGACCATGTAACGCGCATCGGCCCCTGGCCGGCTAGCAACGCACTACCGCTCCAGCCGCCCATGTTCCAACCATCAGACTGACGCGCCGAGCCCGCCGGCGAGATCGGAATGCCTTTTCAGAGACCGCGACGCGAGACCAGTGCGCGGCTACTGTGGATTCGAAGTGTCTTTTCCCGATGCCCCGCTGACTCTCTGGAGGGAGACTCGAATCTACCGTAAACCGGTTTCAAGTCTCGCAATTACCATGCGCTGGATTTCGGACGTGCCCTCGTAAATCTCGGTGATCTTGGCGTCGCGGAAATAGCGCTCGAGCGGCAACTCCTTGCTGTAGCCCATGCCGCCGTGAATCTGCACCGCCTGGTGCGTGACCCACATGCAGGTCTCCGACGCGAACAGCTTCGCGATGCTGGCGTTCAGGGTATTTTTTGCCCCGGTCTTTTGCGCTTTACCCTTTGCCCAGGCCGCGTGCAGAACCAGCAAGCGTGACGCTTCGATTCGCGTCTTCATATCGGCCAATTTGTTCTGAATTGACTGGAAGCTGCCGATCGATTCGCCGAACGCCTTGCGCTCGCGTGAATAGGCAAGGGCTGCTTCATACGCGGCCTGCGCAATTCCGAGCGCCTGTGCCGCAATGCCGATACGGCCCGAATCCAGAACCGTCATCGCGATCTTGAAGCCCTGACCTTCTTCACCGATGCGGTTCTCCACCGGGCAGCGATAATCCGTCAGTTCGATTTCGCAGGTCGCCGATGCCCGAATGCCGAGCTTAGGTTCATGCTTGCCGCGATGAAAACCGTCGGCCTCGGCATCAATAACGAATGCGCTGATGCCTTTCGAGCTGCCGTCGGGCTGTACCGTTTGCGCAAACAGGATTACGTATCGCGCCACCGGGCCGGAAGTAATCCACGATTTCTTCGCATTGATCGTGTAGTACCTGCCGTCTGCGGATAGTTCCGCCCGCGAGCGCATCGAGCGTGCGTCCGAACCGGATTGCGGCTCGGTCAGAGCGTAAGCGCCGTTGACCTCTCCGGACGCGACCGGGAAGAGAAACGTCTTCTTTTGATCCTCGGTACCGAATGAGAGCAGCGGAACGCCGTAAAGCGAATTATTGACGGAGACAATGGTGCCATGGGATGCATCCGCAGCGGATATTTCGGCCATGATCAGTGCGTAGCTGACCGGGTCAAGGCCGGCGCCTCCATATTCTTCGGGGACTTCGACGCCCATGAAGCCGAGCTCTGCCGCGGCGCGAATGCTGTCTTCTGGAAACTCACCGCTTTCGTCGAACTGTGCCGCGATCGGCGCTATTTCGTTTTGCGCGAATTCGCGCGCAGCTGCCTGGATGATCTGCTGCTCTTCGGTTAATGAAAAATCCATACGCCCTCCAACGCGCTATAGTATACGGTGTGCAGGTTGGCGTTTGCAGTGTCAAAATGTTTCAGCGGCCCACCTTCGGACACGACACGGGGCGCAAACCCGCTTAGAATCGTGGGATCAATTTGACTTAAACGACAGGAGAGATTGGATGGTGATCAAGGCGGGCGAGAAGATGCCGAGCGGAACATTCGGCGTCATGACCGACAGTGGTCCGGGGGCAATGACGACCGATCAGCTGTTTGCCGGTAAGAAGGTCGTGCTTGTGTCCGTTCCGGGCGCGTTTACACCCACCTGCTCGATGAACCACCTGCCGGGTTTCGTTGAAAAGGCAGATGATATTTACAGCAAAGGCGTCGATACGATTGC
>JBFIQH010000143.1:0-7943 GCA_041609735.1 Woeseiaceae bacterium
GGCGCTCGCGGCGACGGTAATCACCTACCGGCCGCGCAGTGCGCTGCGCGATGTCGGCAAGGCACTGGGTCTTTCCGACCTGCAAGTGGGAAGGCTGTCGCGCTCGATGCAGTGGTGGGACGGCAGAGAAGTTGACGAGAGCCGCATACTCGAGGCGGGCCTTGACCCCGCGAGCCCGGTCATCCGGCGGCTCTTATACCTCGTCGGCGAGCTGATCGGTTTTCCCCGTCACCTGTCGCAGCACGTCGGCGGCTTCGTGATTTCCGACGGGCCGCTGTCCGAGCTTGTGCCGGTCGAGAACGCGGCGATGGACGACCGCACCGTGATCCAGTGGGAGAAGAACGACCTCGAGGACCTGGGCCTTTTGAAAGTCGACGTGCTTGGCCTCGGTATGCTGACGGCGATACGCCGCAGCTTCGACCTGATTCGCAGATTCGATGGACGCGAGTTAACGCTTGCCAACGTGCCGGCCGAGGATCCGCTCGTCTACGACATGATCTGCGAGGGTGACACGATGGGCGTGTTCCAGATCGAGTCACGCGCGCAGATGGCGATGCTGCCGCGGCTGAAGCCGCGCTGTTACTACGATCTCGTCATCGAGGTCGCGATTATCCGGCCGGGGCCGATCCAGGGCGACATGGTGCATCCGTACCTCCGGCGCCGCAACGGCGAGGAAGTCGTCGACTACCCGAGCGAGGACGTCAAGGGCGTGCTGCAGCGCACCCTCGGCGTGCCGATTTTCCAGGAGCAGGTCATGCAGCTCGCGATCGTCGCCGCCGGGTTCTCGGCGGGCGAGGCGGATCGCCTGCGGCGCGCAATGGCGGCCTGGAAACGGCGCGGTGGCCTCGGTCCGTTCGAGGACAAGCTGATTCATGGCATGCGCGAGCGCGGCTACAGCGAGGAGTTCGCGCGGCAGATCTTCCGGCAGATCGAGGGCTTCGGCGAGTACGGTTTCCCGGAATCGCATTCGGCGAGCTTCGCGCTGCTGGTCTACGTATCCTGCTGGCTGAAGCGGCACGAGCCGGCGGCGTTCACCGCGGCCTTGCTGAACAGCCAGCCGATGGGTTTTTACTCGGCCTCGCAACTGGTCCAGGACCTCCGGCGACACGATGTCGAGGTGCGGCCGGTCGACGTCAATATCAGCCAGTGGGACTGCACGCTCGAGCGTCGCGACGATGGCCAGGCCGCGATGCGGCTCGGCCTCTGCATGGTCAAGGGCTTGTCCGAGGACAGCGGCCGTGCCATCGAGTCCGCGCGCTGCGACGGTGCGTTTCAAGGCACGCAGGAGTTCGTCGAACGCACCGGGCTCAACCGGCGCGAACTGGGCGCGCTGGCATCAGCCGACGCACTGAAGGCGCTCGAAGGCCACCGCCACCGCGCGCGCTGGGCCGTCGCCGGTGTCGAGAAACCGACGGCGCTGTTCCGGTCGATGGCGCGTTATGAAGCAGCGCCGTTATTGCGGGCGCCCAGCGAAGGGCAGGGCATTGTTGCCGATTACCGAAGCACGGGTTTGACACTGGCCCGCCACCCGATGCATTTGCTGAGAGATCGCCTCGACCGTTACCGGTATTGCCCGGCAAGCGGGCTGCGGCAACGGACGTCCGGTCAGCGCATCAGCGTCGCCGGGCTCGTTATCACGAAACAGCGGCCGGGCACGGCGAGCGGCGTGACGTTCGTGACGCTCGAGGATGAAACCGGGCATATGAACCTGATCGTCTGGAAAGCGATCGCGGAAAAATATCGCGCGGCGCTGCTGAACGCGCAACTGATGGGCGTTCACGGTGAGTTACAGATCGAAGGGAAAGTGATACACGTGATCGCCAACCAGCTGATCGATCACACGGACATGCTCGGCAACCTGGTCGTCAAGTCACGCGATTTTCGTTGAGGTAGACCAAACGTCGCGCAAAATAAAGGGTCGAACCGATATTCTAAAATCGGTTCGACCCCTTGTTGCGCTTGTTGCGTGTAGGCGCGGCTTTAGCCGCGGAAAAAGCATCGGGCCTGTCCCCAAAGGGAAGACCCAAGGCCCTCCGACGGGTTCGACCTAGTCTTCGTCGTCGAAATTGAAGTTGTAGGTGCTGTCGAGATCCCGCATCGCATCGCGTTCCTCGCGCAGTTCCTCGAGACGGCGCTTGATTTGGCGCCGGCGGGCGATGTCTTCGGAATCCGTCGCCTCGAGCTTTGCGACGAGGTCCTCGATGTTCAGCTCGACCGAGAGATCGCCGATGTTGTCGTTGTCATCATCGTCGTCGGCGGCGATGACGACCGTATCGTCCGAGGATTCGTCGCCCTCGACGTCATCCTCATCGTCGTCGATGTCATCCGGAATTTTCTTCGTGCCTTCTTCGACCGTCATCAGGTTACCCCACGGCTGACGCTCCGGGCTGGATGTACCCGAACATCCCGCCATATCCTCAGCTTGTATACCGCGAACAAATCGCGATCGCAAGACGCGGGTCCCCAGTTTTTGTTACTGGATGAGATTGTTGATTTCGAAGATCGGCAGCAGTATCGCCAGCACGATCGTCAATACGATCGCGCCCATGATGACGATCAAAAGCGGCTGCAGTATCCCGAGCAGCGTCGCAATCAAACCGTTGACCTCACGTTCCTGGCCATTGGCTGCGCGAGATAGCATTTCCTCGAGCCGGCCGCCCGCTTCGCCGCTCGCGATCAGATGGATCATCATCGGCGGAAACAGGCGGCTGGTTTCCAGCGACTTGCTGATCGAGCCGCCCTCGCGCACACGAATCGCCGCCTCGCCGACGGCGTCACGCATCGGCAGGTTTTCGATAACCTCGGCCGAGATCTTCATTGCCTCGAGTATCGGTACGCCACTGCCGGCGAGGATGCTGAAGGTGCGGGTGAACCGCGCCGTGTTGATGCCCCGCGTCAGGCGGCTGGTGATCGGCAGCCGCAGCAGGAAGCGATGAAATCGACGCCGCGGACCGTCCTTTTGCAGCAGCCACCAGGCACCGTAGCACAGCGCCGCCAGGCCGATGATCAGCAGCAGCCAATGGTCACGCATGAAGTCACTGGTTGCGATCATCGCGCGCGTCAGCCCCGGCAGCTCGCCGGATGTATTCTCGAATACTTCGACGATCCGGGGCACAACGGTCGCCAGCATGAAGCTGATGATCGCCACGGCCATGAAGACCAGCGCAATCGGGTAGATCATCGCGTTCGTGATTTGCTGCCGCAGTTCCTGGCGGGCCTCGGTATAGTCAGCGAGGCGTTCGAGGACGAGATCGAGATGGCCGGATTGCTCACCCGCGACAATCGTCGCGCGGTAAAGCTCCGGGAATGCTTGCGGGAATTCCGCGAGCCCGTCGGCGAGCGTGCGGCCTTCCATGACCTTGCCGCGGACGCCCAGAAGTATGCTTTTCGTGCGTGGCTGATCGTTTTGTTGCGACACCGCGAGCAGTGCCTCCTCCAGCGGCAGGCCGGATTGCGACAGTGACGCAAGCTGGCGCGTGACGAGCGCCAGTTCCGCCGGGGATATGCCGCGGCGCAGCGCGAAGCTTCGCTGGCGTCGCGCTTCCTTCTGCGCAACCTCGGTGACCTTGACCGGCAACAGGTTGCGATCGCGCAGTTGCTGGCGTACATGTTTCGGCGTATCGCCTTCGAGAAGGCCGCGGGATTCCTTGCCGGCCTTGTCCAGCGCGACGTATTCGAACGCTCCCATAGTTTGTCGCCTGCCCCGGGCTTCTAGTCTTCGCGCGTGACGCGCAAAACTTCCTCGAGCGTCGTGCTGCCCTCGAGCACGCGCCGCCTGCCGTCGGCACGAATGCTGGGACACCTTCGGCGTGCATACTTCTCGAGCTGCTGCTCGCTGACGCCATCGTGAATCATGCTGCGCATCTGGTCGTCGATCGTGATCAGCTCGTAGATGCCGGTGCGCCCGGTGAATCCGCCGTTCGGCACGTTGCCGGGCTTGTACAGCGTTGGCGGATTGGAGGGGTCGACCTCGAGCAGCGCGCATTCGTAGTCGGTTGCCGTGTACGGCACTTTCGTTTCATCGTCGAGCACGCGCACCAGCCGTTGCGCGAGCACGCCGATCAGGCTGGACGATAGCAGGAACGGTTCGACGCCCATGTCTCGCAGGCGCGTCACCGCACCAGCCGCGGTATTCGTATGCAGCGTCGACATGACGAGGTGGCCGGTAAGACTTGCCTGCACGGCAATTTCTGCCGTCTCGAGGTCACGGATTTCGCCGACCATGACGACGTCAGGATCCTGGCGAAGTATCGCCCGCAATCCGCGCGCGAAGGTCATTTCGACCTTGGTATTGACCTGACTCTGGCCAATGCCGTCGATGAAGTACTCGATCGGGTCCTCGACGGTCATGATGTTGCGGCTGTTATCGTTGATGCGTTCGAGGGCCGCATACAACGTCGTCGTTTTACCTGAACCCGTCGGGCCCGTGACCAGAATGATGCCGTGCGGCTTATGGATAAGCTGGTCCATCTTGATTCGTGACTCTTCATCCATGCCGAGCGACCCGAGGTCGAGGCGCCCGGCCTGCTTGTCGAGCAGGCGCAACACGACGCGTTCGCCGTGGCCCGACGGCATTGTCGACACGCGGACGTCGACGGCACGCCCGGCGATGCGCAGCGAGATACGGCCGTCCTGTGGCAATCGTTTTTCAGCGATGTCGAGCTTGGACATCACCTTGATGCGTGAGACGACGACCGGTGCCAGCGCACGTCTCGTTTGCAGGACTTCACGCAGCACGCCGTCAACGCGGAAGCGCACACCAAGGCGGTTCTCGTAGGGCTCGATGTGCACGTCGGACGCGTTGTCCTTGACGGCCTCCGTCAGCACGGCGTTGATGAAACGAATAATCGGCGCGTCGTCGTCACTGTCAAGCAGGTCCGACGGTTCGAGCTCCTGCGCAACCTGGTCGAGATCGATGTCCTCGTTGAGGCCGTCAACCATCTGCATAGCGTTGTGGCTGCCGCCTTCGTAGGATTCCCGCAGCAGCGCATCAAAAACCTCGTCGGATACCCGCGTCAGCTTCAAGGGCCTGCCGGCAAAGCGGCGGGCTTCGGCCAGCGCAATCGGCGAAGCGCCGCTGCGGTAGACGGCATCGCCTGCGTCATCGCTCAGTTCGCGAATCAATACGCCGTGCCGTTTCGCAAACGAAAAGGGCAGAGCGACGGCGGATGTCGGCTCCACATCCAGCGTCGTCGCCTCGAGGATGATGTCTGTTTCTTCGTGCATTCGTGGGCCGATGACTACTCGCCGGGATCCGCGTCGTCGGTCGTCGGCATATCGCGCTCATCGAGCGGAGGCAGAATCGGCCGATCGCCGCCACGCATCAGCGGCACGCTGGATCCCTGGTTACCCAGCTGGATGTTGCGAATGTAGTTGTACTTCTCGTTGGTCTGTATTGCGGCGCTGGCGGCGTCCCGCAGGATTTGCGGCCGAATGAAAACCAGCAGGTTGGTCTTCACCTTCTCGGTATCCCGAGAGCGAAACAGGTTGCCGAGTATCGGGATGCTGCCGAGCACCGGCACTCGCTGGTCGGATTCGCGCAAGGTATCCTCGATCAGCCCGCCCAGCACGATGATGTTGCCGTCGTCGACGATAACGGTCGTTTCGATAATGCGCTGGTTCGTAATGAGGTCGACAGCACCGGACGACGATGACGCGATACTGGAGATTTCCTGGGAGATTTCAAGCAGCAGCGAATTGCCTTCATTGATCTGTGGCGTAATCGTCAGCTTAACGCCGACTGACTCGCGCTGCACGGTCGTGAACGGATTGACGCCGCTCTGGCCGCCGGTGTTGGCGAAGCTGCCGGACACGAACGGGACTTCCTGGCCGATATTGAGGCTGGCTTCCTCGTTGTCCGTCGTCAGGATGGTCGGTGTCGAAATGATGTTCGTGTTGGCGTCACCCTGCAGCGCTCGCAGGATCGCCGCAAAGCTGACGCCGCTGTCCGTGATACGGCCCACGCCGATCGTGACGCCTTCGCCGATCAGTCCGGTCGGATCGGTCGTCGTGCCGCCTGTCGACGCGCCCGCGATCTGGACTACGCCGGGTCCGAACGACGGAAAATTCGTGACCGCGATCGGCGCGTCGGTGCCACTGCCCTCGATCGCCCACGTCACGCCGAGCTCGGCGGACTTGTCTTCCAGTACTTCGACGATGATCGCCTCGACCAGAACCTGTGCGCGGCGGATATCGAGCTTGTCGACGATCGCCATCAGCGAGCGCATCGTCTTCGGGGGGGCGTTGATGACGATGGCGTTGGTCTGCGTGTCGGCCCAGACGCTGACGGGATCCTGCTGGGGTGCGGCAGCCGTAGCAGCGCCGCTGGATGCCTGCGTCGAGACGTGTTGTTGCAGTTTCGTTGCGAGTTCCTCGGCATCGGCATAACGCAGATAGCGGACCTGGGTGTCACCGCCGTCTTCGAGCGGCGTGTCGAGGTGCGCAATCAACGCGCGCAGGCGCAAACGGTCCGCCTTATCGCCGCCGAGCAGCACGCTGTTCGTGCGTGCATCGGCGACGAGGCTCGTCGAAACCGGCGCACCGTCCGCGCGCGGCTGTTGCGTCAACGCCGTCATGACGCGTACGACTTCGGACGCAGACGCATGCAGCAGCGGCACAACTTCGATCTCCTCGTCGCTGGCCTGGTCGATGCGCCGAATGATGGCGACCATGCGGCCGACGTTGGCCGCACGGTCGGAAATGATCAGCATGTTGGAGCCGGGGTGCGCGACCAGGTGCCCGTACTGAGGCACCATCGGGCGGAGTATTGGCACGAGCTGCGTTGCGCCGACATTGTTGACCTGGATCACGTGCGTAACGATGTCGTCGGGCCCGTCGGCACTGCCGGTGCCAATCGGTCCCGCGTACTGGCGGGCCGTTGCGTTCGGAATGATCTTCGTGATGCCGCCCGTCGTCACGGCGGCGAGCTGGTGAACGTCGAGTATCGACAGAAAGGCCTCGTAGAAGACCTCGGGCGTCATCGGCGTCGAAGAAAGCATTGTTACTTTCTGCCCGGAAACGCGCGGGTCGATGATGAACGTGCGATTCGTAATTTCGCCGACGGCCTCGACGATCTGGCGAATATCGGCTTCCTTGTAGTTGGGCGTAATAGTCGCGCCCGACGCCTGCTGGGCGACGCTGACCGGCGTACTGGCGGCGAGCAGGGTGATCAGCGCTGCACACGGCAGCCGTCGGGTAATCCGGTTGAGTCGCTTCATTGCGTCGAGTCTTCGCCTATATCGAGTTGTTCGGTGCTCAGTACCAGGGTTTCCGGGTTGCCGTTACGTTCGACGGTGACGGATACCTGGCTCGCAGTACCGAGGGACTGGAAAATTTCCATGGCCTGTGTCGGATCGCTGAGCGATTGCCCGTCGATCTCCTTGATGAGGTCGCCGGGCCGCAGGCCCAGCGACGCGAACTGTTCCCGATCCCTGCCGGGGTAGACACGGTAGCCTTGCTGTTCGCCATTGACGAAATACGGCGTTGGCCGGATGACGTCCGCGAGGCGCGACACATTCTGCGCGACCACCGACTGGATGCTCGACGTATTCTGAGCCTGGCGTATAGGCGTCGACCGCCGCACATTGGCCGTCGTGCGATTGGAAAATTCCCGCGGCAGGCTCAGGTTCGTCAGCGCGCCGCGCTCGTTCAGCACGACGCGGTCTGGATACACGGCGTGCAGGCTCGCGCCCGACGCGACCGAATCGCCGATGACATAGATTTTTTCTTCATCACTGGCATCGGAAATGATTGCGATCGAAAATTCCGGGCGGTCGGAGGCGATCGTTCCCCTGAGCGTCAGGTTGCGCAGGTTTGTTTCCTCGAGATCTTCCAGGGATTCGGCGACCGGGACGGGCTCGTCGGCAACGTCGGCCTTGCCGAAGATCGACGCGGCGGCAATTGCCTCGACATCGGCGCCGTCGTCGCCGAGCATCGGCCGCGCA
>JBFIQH010000144.1:0-7819 GCA_041609735.1 Woeseiaceae bacterium
CCCAGCGCGGCCTTCTGCATCGCGTCGAGCGACGCATATTTACCCTCGGCCACCTGCAACAGCGAACGGCGCTCCTCGACGAGGCGGGTCAGCTTCTGGTCCTGTTCACGCAGCTTGCGAATCTTCTCGCCAATGTCGGCGAGATGCCGGTCGAATTCGTCCCGCGCCTGGCGCTTGCGCTGCTCTTGCGTCGAAAGTTCGTCGAATTTCGCCTTCAGGTCATCCTGGCTCGCAGCCGACCTGGCATCGTCCAGCTTCTTGCCGCGCTCGGCGAAACTGGCCAGCCGAGACTCGAGCTGCTCGGCTCGGGTCTGTTCGACATTACGCTGCTGTTCGGCCTCGCTGCGCTTGCGCGTGCAGGCTTCCCAGTCCTGCTGCCAGTCGGCGAGCGCCGCCTCGGCTTTTTGCAATGACTCTGACGACGCGCGTTCGCTCTGGCGTGCCTGCTCCAGGCCAGGGACGAGTTCGTTCAGCGTCAGCTCGAGCTGGGCAATCTCGTCCTGGTCCTTGTCGATGTGCTCGACGATTTCACTGGCACCGGCAATCGCCTGTTGCAGGTCTTTCTCCTGCCGCTCGCGCAGCTCACGTGCGTGTTCGATGGACTGCTCGAGCCGCGCGATCTCGCTGCCAACCCTGTAGTAGCGCCCCTGCACATTGTTAAAGGCGTCAGTTCGCTCAGTTTGCAGTACGCGCGCCTGCTCGATACTCGCCTCGATCTTGCGCTGCTCGGCAATTGCCGCCTCGAGTTTCGTCTTGCGCTCCGACAACGTCTGGTTGGCGCGCGCGGCCCGGTCGTCGAGATCCTTGGTGCGCAGCGCCAGCAGCTCGGCCGCAGTGCGGCGTTCTGCCTGCTTGTAACGCCCGTAGCGTTCGGCGGTCTTGGCCTGCCGGTCGAGATGCCGGATCTGTTTCTCGACTTCCTCGACGACGTCGAGAATGCGGTCGAGGTTTTCTTTCGTGTGCTTGATGCGATTCGAGGTTTCGCGGCGACGGTCCTTGTACTTGGAGATGCCTGCTGCTTCCTCCAGGAAGACGCGCATATCTTCCGGCTTGGCCTCGATGAGTCGCGAGATCATGCCCTGCTCGATGATCGAGTAGCTGCGCGGACCGAGCCCGGTGCCGAGGAATACTCCGGTGATGTCTTTGCGCCGGCAGCGCGTGCCGTTGAGGTAATAGTTCGAGATGCCGTCGCGCGTCACCTCGCGGCGAATGGAGATTTCGGCATATTTTGCATACTGCCCCTCCAGCGTCGTCTCGCTGTTGTCGAACAAGAGCTCGACCGAGGCCGCGCCGACCGGCTTGCGCGCGCTCGAGCCATTGAAGATGACGTCCGTGATCGAGTCGCCGCGCAGACGGCTTGCCGAGCTTTCGCCCATGACCCAGCGCACGGCGTCAATGACATTGGACTTGCCGCAGCCATTGGGCCCGACAACCCCGACGAGGCTGCTGGGAAAGGTAATATTGGTGGGGTCTACAAAGGATTTGAAGCCAGCGAGCTTGATTTTGCTGAGTCGCCTACGGTTGAGTTGTAGCCAGGAGCCCAGAGGTTGGCGGTAGTTTAAAGGAATTGACGCCATAAAACGATTGTCGCCGGACAAAGACACTGCGGCCCGAGCAAGCCTGAAAACAGGCCAAATCCGGGCTTCCACAAGCCCCCAACACATGTATAATCCCGGCCTTTTCTCGGTCAGGCAGGAGTTCAAAATGCCCGCAAAGAAGACCGCGAGCAAGAAGCGGAAAACCGCTAAACGCTCCACGAAAAAGGCTTCAGCGAAGAAATCTTCAAGGAAGAAATCCGCCGCCAAAAAACGCAAGGTGACCAAGAAGAAGGCAACGCCGAAGCGCGCCAGGAAGGCATCGTCGCGGAAGAAGGTTTCCAAGAAGAAACCTGCCCGCAAAAAGGTGTCAAAGAAGGCGTCGAAAAAGAAGGCGAAGAAGACAACCAAGAAAAAGGCCGTAGCGAAAAAGAAGGCGCCGAAAAAGAAGGCGGCGTCGAAGAAAAAGACCAGCAAGAAAGCCGCCAAGAAGAAGGCGTCGAAAAAGAAAGCCAGCGCCAAAAAAGTCACCAGCAAGAAAGCGCCGTCGAAGAAGACGACAGTGACGAAGCGGCCGCAGCCGACTCGCGTGCGGCCCGTACCCAAAAAGCCGATGCCGCGCCGGTCGAAGGCCAGCCTGTTGTCCGGCCCTATTCACGGCATCAAGCCCTACAAGCCGAGGCGCGGCGAGGAATACATGAGCGCCGCGCAGCTGGAACATTTTCGCGAGATCCTGAGCGCCTGGAAACGCGAACTGATGTTCGAAGTCGATCGCACCGTGCACCACATGCAGGACGAGGCTGCGAATTTTCCCGACCCCAACGATCGCGCGACGCAGGAATCCGAGTTCGGCCTAGAGCTCCGCACGCGGGACCGCGAGCGCAAGCTACTGCGCAAGATCGATTCGGCACTGGCCCGCATCGACGACGGCAGCTACGGGTATTGCGACGAGACGGGCGAAGAGATCGGGCTGAAGCGCCTCGAAGCGCGCCCTGTTGCGACGCTGTGCCTGGAAGCGCAGGAGCGACGCGAACTCGCGGAGCGCCAGTTCCGGGATCGGGACGACCGCTACCGGTAACGGCAACAGCGGCCGGCAGACAATGACCCGAACGTCAATGTATGTCGGCCGATTCGCCCCCTCTCCCACGGGTCCGCTGCATTTCGGCTCACTGCTCGCGGCTCTCGCCAGCCGTCTAGAAGCCGATTGTCGTGGCGGGCAGTGGTTTGTCCGGATCGATGACATCGATCCGCCACGCGAGCAACCGGGTGCAACACGTCAGATAATTGCGGCATTGGATGCCTACGGTTTCGAACGCGACGGCGAGATCATTTTCCAGAGCAACAGCCACGCCCGGCATCGCGCAGCCCTCGACCGCCTGATCGGAGCCGGTGCCGCCTATCCCTGCGGCTGTTCGCGGCGCGATCTTCGCGACGAATCGACCGGGTCGCTGGGGCCGATCTACCCGGGCACCTGCCGTAACGGCACCGATGCGACAGAAACATCGATCCGCGTCCGCACGAGCGACGATCCCGTCGCGTTCGATGATCGCCTGCAAGGGCGCCAGTCGTCACAGCTCGAATCCGAATCGGGCGACTTCATCATTTTCCGGCGTGATGGGCTTGTCGCCTACCAGCTCGCCGTCGTCGTCGATGATCACGCACTTGGCGTCACCGATATCGTGCGCGGGATCGACCTGATGGACTCGACGCCGCGGCAAATCTGGCTGCAGCGTTTGCTGGGCTGCGCGACACCGGAATACGCACATATCCCGGTCGCCGTGCATCCGAACGGAGACAAGCTCAGCAAGCTGACCGGCGCTGCCGGGATCCCGCTCGATAAGGTCGGTGAAACGCTTTTTGCAGGACTCTGCACGCTGCGCCAAAATCCACCCGCATCGTTGGCTAATGCGACCATTGGCGAAATCTGGACATGGGCGCGCGCGCATTGGGACATCGGCCGGCTGCGCGGCCTGAAGAGGGTTCCGGCGCCGGCAACTGCGGCGAAATGAACAGCAAAATCGCCCAAATGGACCGAAAATTGGCCTCCTCGATACCGCTTGACACCGAGGGCACAGATGCCCTAGCGTGGGACCTGCGACAGGGATTTGCTCCCCCGCCCCCTGTTGCACTGCCTGAAGGGGTTTACACCCTACGGCGGGCCCCCCGCTCCCAGCGGGGGGCCATTTTTTTGCCGGCCAGATACCCTCTGATCGAACCGGAATGACGACCGACGACACCCCGACCTACGTGCAGAAAAGCAGTTTCCGGCCAGCCTGGTGGCTGAAGCACCGGCATCTGCAGACGATTTATCCGTCGTTCCCGTGGGCCTACCGTCACCGGCCCCGGCTGCGTCGCGAGATTCTCGACCTGCCGGATGGCGACGCGATTGCCGTCGACTGGGTCGTCGCGACCGAAGATCTGCCGCCAACATCACCGCTGCTCGTCGTGCTGCACGGGCTGGAAAGCTCCGCCGATTCCTCGTACGCCCGTATGTTGATGCAGACTGCAGCCGACCGTGGCTGGCATTGTTGCGTTATGCATTTTCGGGACTGCGGCGATTACAGCAATCGACTGCCGCGGCGCTACCACGCTGGCGAGACGAATGACCTGCGGTACTTCCTGGAAAAGCTCGAAGCCAGCGAACGCTTCGGCCCGATCGCCGCGGCAGGCTATTCGCTCGGCGGCAACGTGCTGCTCAAGTACCTCGGTGAAGCGGTGGATACCACGCCGTTGCGGGCGGCCTGTGCCGTCTGCGTTCCGCTGAACTTGCACATTTGTGCGGAAGCTTTAAACATAGGATTTTCAAAGATTTATCAAAGATATTTGATAAAACGCATGAAGCAATCGCTGGCGCGAAAATTCGACCGGCACACGTTTGCGTTCAACTGGGATCGCGCGATGGCGGCCGCGACGTTTGCCGAGTTCGACGACGCCGTGACTGCGCCCTTGCACGGCTTTGACGGCATCGACGACTACTACGACCGCTGCAGCTCGATGCACTTTCTGGCTGCCATCGAGCGGCCGACGCTGATTCTCAACGCGCTGGATGACCCCTTCATGACGCCCGACGTGATCCACCAGGTCCCCAGCGTATCCGATGCCGTGACGATCGAGGCCAGCGACCACGGTGGCCATGTCGGCTTCATCAGCGGCGGCACACCGTGGAAGCCGACGTTCTACCTGCCCGAGCGCGTCACCGGCTTCCTGGAACCGTACCTCGCGATGCCGGGCATGTAGGAGCAGCTTCAGCCGCTTCAGCCGCGAGCCGACGGTCTTGCGCAAACCGGTTTCGGGCCGAAAGGCCCTCCTGCATCAGGCGGCTTCGACTTCCTTCATCGACAGGCGCACGCGCCCCTGGCGATCGACTTCGAGAACCTTGACCTTGACCACGTCACCTTCGGCCAGCTTGTCACTGACTTTCTCGACGCGCTCGTTGGAGATCTGCGAGATATGCACGAGGCCGTCCTTGCCCGGCAGGATCGTGACGAACGCACCGAAATCCATCAGGCGGGCAACCTTGCCCTCGTAAACCCGGCCCACTTCCACGTCGGCCGTGATCAGCTCGATGCGGCGCAGCGCTTCCTTGCCAGAGGCGCCGTCGACCGACGCGATTCGCACGGTGCCGTCGTTCTCGATATCGACCGACGCACCCGTTTCTTCGGTGATCGAGCGGATCGTTGCGCCGCCCTTGCCGATGACTTCGCGGATCTTCTCCGGGTCAATCTTGATCGTAATGATGGTCGGCGCGAACTCGGACATTTCCTCGCGCGGCCTGTCGAGGACCTTCGCCATCTCGCCGAGGATATGCAGGCGGGCGTCTTTCGCCTGGGCCAGCGCGATGTCCATGATTTCACGCGTGATGCCCTGGATCTTGATATCCATCTGCAGCGCGGTGATACCGTCTTCGGTACCGGCAACCTTGAAGTCCATGTCGCCGAGGTGGTCCTCGTCGCCCAGGATGTCCGTCAGGACCGCGAAGTCGTCGCCCTCTTTGACGAGGCCCATGGCAACACCGGCTACTGGCGCCTTCAGCGGTACGCCCGCGTCCATCAGCGCGAGGCTGGTGCCGCACACCGACGCCATCGAACTGGAGCCGTTCGATTCAGTAATTTCGGAAACGACGCGAATGACGTAACCGAATTCGTCCGGGTTCGGCATGACCGCCTCGATGCCGCGGCGTGCCAGCTTGCCGTGACCGATTTCGCGCCGCTTCGGTGAGCCGACGAAGCCGGTCTCGCCGACGCAGAACGGCGGGAAGTTGTAGTGCAGCATGAACTGGTCTTTGTACTCACCGGTGATCGAGTCGATGATCTGCGCATCCCTGCCGGTACCCAACGTCGCGGCGACGATGGCTTGAGTTTCGCCGCGGGTAAACAGAGCCGAGCCGTGTGCCCGTGGCAACAGGCCTACTTCGACGTCGATCGGACGCACAGTAGCCTTGTCGCGGCCGTCGATGCGCGGTTCGCCGGCAATCACTCGCTTGCGAACGGTATTCTTTTCCAGCTTGTACAGGGCACCTGCCACTTCGGCGGCGCTCCAGCGAGCATTATCATCGTCACCGGCGAGCGCCTCGATCGCAGCCTGCTTGACTGCGGCCACTGCCAGCTGACGTTCCTGCTTGTCGCTGATCTGGTAGGCATCGGTCATGCCGGCCTGTGCCTGGCTGGCGACGGCATCGGCGAGCTCTGTGTCCTCTGCCGGCGCCTGCCAATCCCACTTTGGCTTGCCGGCTTCGGCGGCAAGCTCGTTGATCGCATTGATCGCGGCCTGCATCTGCTCGTGGCCGAACATGACGGCACCGAGCATGACTTCCTCCGACAACTGGTTGGCTTCGGATTCGACCATCAGCACGGCGTCCTTCGTGCCGGCAACGACCAGCTCGAGGTCGGATGCTTCAGCAACCGAGACGGTCGGGTTCAGGATGTAGTTGCCATCCTTGTAGCTGACTTTCGCCGCACCGATCGGACCCGCGAATGGCATGCCGGAGATCGCCAGCGCAGCGGATGCACCAATCAGGGCCGGAATGTCGGCGTCGACTTCCGGGTTCAGCGACATGACCGTCGCGATCACCTGCACTTCGTTCTTGAACCCTTTCGGGAACAGTGGACGAATCGGCCGGTCGATCAGGCGGCACACGAGCGTTTCTTTTTCGCTCGGGCGGCCTTCGCGCTTGAAAAACCCGCCCGGGATCTTGCCGGCGGCATAAGTCTTTTCCTGGTAGTTGACGGTCAGCGGGAAGAAGTCGCGACCGGGGTCAGCCTCCTTGCGGCCAACCGCTGTGACCAGCACAACCGTGTCTGCCATGTTGACGATGACGGCACCGTCGGCCTGGCGGGCAATGCCGCCGGTGGATAACGACACCGGGTGGTCGCCGTATTGGAACGATTTGGTAATTGATTTCACAATGTTTGCTCGATTGAATTAATTGACGGCAACAGCAAGCATCCGCGTGCCCGTTTCAGGGACGACTTAAGCGCTGTACATTGCCAGGAGTGCCCGCTTGCTAGCGGCGCAGGCCGAGCCGTTCAATCAGCTCGCGGTACCGGTCCTGGTCTTTCGATTTCAGATAGTCGAGCAACTTGCGTCGCTTGTTGACCATCTTCAGAAGACCTTGACGGCTATGGTGATCTTTTTTGTGTGTTCCGAAGTGCTCGGTGAGTTCCGCGATGCGCGCGGAAAGCAGTGCTACCTGAACTTCCGGCGAACCCGTGTCCGCCGCGCCACGACCGTAATCCTTGACGATCGTCGCCTTTTCTTCACTTGAAAGTGACATCTTGCAAATACTCCACAGTACTTTTCTATTTTGGGCCCTTTTAAGAGCGCGGTATTCTAGCGCCTCGAAAGCCCTATTAACAGCCTAAAATCACATATTTGCGAGAACCCGTCAGGTTCGCGCAAATACCCTTTTTGGCGCGACCAAGCTGCCGCCGGCAGCCTCGCCCACACCGAGAAAATCCTCGTCCCCGGCCGGACCGTATACCCGGACCAGGCCGGCCGTCGCCGGCGCCGCCTCGACCGCCTGGCCGCGCTGAAAACGCGCCGCCGCCGCCGCATCGACCGCGATAGCCGGCAATGTCGTCAGGGCGGCATCCGGCCGCATCAGGCGCTCACGCAGCCGCTCCGGCCCCCCCTCCGCCAGCGCCTCTGCGGTCGAAAGGTCGACCGTCTCGGCCGCCTCGAATCCGGCGACGTGCTCGCGGTGCAGCCGTGCCGTGTGCGCCAGCGTGCCCGCTTGTTTCGCGATGTCCTCGACCAGCGTCCGGATATACGTGCCTTTGGAGCAG
>JBFIQH010000145.1:0-7789 GCA_041609735.1 Woeseiaceae bacterium
AAACAATAAGATCCAGATCCAATAACAATAATAGCTCTGTATCCGGCCGTACGAATTCGCAGTTACCTCTTTTGATAAAAAGAAAGAGAAAATTAGCCCCGCCGCTCACGCCGCGGGGCTTTTTATTGGGGCTGTCGGCAAGCGCAGGACGCCGGTTTCCACGTGCCTTCGGCAAATCGTTTGCGCCGCGCCAGCGTTGTGACGATGATGGGCCGTCATCCCGTGCAGCACGCACGCGGATACCCGTCACGGAGCGAACCTTGCACCACCCACGTTTTTTGACGAGCGACCGGTAGATGCGGCTCGCACTGACCCTGCTGGTCGCCGTCATGTTCGTCGCATGCGGCGGGGAGCCTGCCGACCACAGCGAAGCGACGATCGCCGGGCTCCACGACCGGATCCAGCGCGGCGAACTGTCCAGCGAAGCGCTGGTGCTCTGGTACCGCGACCGCATCGATGCCATCGACCGTCCCGACGCGGGCCTGAACTCGGTGATCGAACTCAATCCCGACGCGTTGCTGATCGCGCGTGCGCTCGATGAGGAGTGGCGCGAATCCGGGCCACGCGGCCCGCTGCACGGCATCCCGGTGCTGCTCAAAGCAAATATCGACACGGCCGACAAGATGCATACGAGCGCCGGGTCGCTGGCGTTGGCCGGCCACGTGCCGCCCGAGGACGCGTTTATCGTCAGCCGGCTGCGCGACGCGGGGGCAATCATTCTCGGCAAAGCCAATCTCAGCGAGTGGGCCAATTTCCGCGCGACGCGTTCCTCGAGCGGCTGGAGCAGCGTCGGCGGACAAACGCACAATCCCTACGACAGGCGCCGCAACCCCTGCGGGTCGTCAAGCGGTTCCGCGGTTGCTGTCGCAGCCAATCTGGTCACGGTCGCCGTCGGTACCGAGACCGACGGGTCCATCGTTTGTCCGTCCGGCGCCAACGGCATCGTCGGCATCAAGCCGACACTCGGCCTCGTCAGCCGCAGCGGCATCGTACCGATCGCGCACAGCCAGGACACGGCGGGTCCGATGGCGCGCAGCGTGCGGGATGCGGCAATCCTGCTGTCGGCGATGACCGGGCGCGATCCGGCAGACGCGGCGATGGCCGACGTGCCGGTCGCACGTATCGACTATGCGGCCAACCTCGCCGCCGACGCGTTGAATGACACGCGCATTGGCGTTATTCGCTCACACTTCGGCGCAGGCAGTCACCCCGACGTTGAGGCCGTGCTGGCGGCGGCGCTCGCGACGATCAGGACGGCGAACGCGAGTATCGTCGACAACATCGAACTCGACATGAACGGCGTCAATGACGCCGAGTACCTGGTTTTGCTTTACGAATTCAAGACCGACCTCGCCGCCTACCTCGAACGCTCGGCGGCACCTTTCAGAACGCTCGGCGAACTGATCGCTTGGAACGATGCAAATGCCGATACCGTCATGCCGCATTTCGGCCAGGACGTGTTTCTTGCTGCAAACGCGATGGGCGGCCTCGATGAACCCGCGTATGCGGAGGCTCTCGCAAACAGCCGCGACGCCGTGCGGCGTGTCCTCGACGAAGCGTTCGACGACTACGAGGTCGACACGTTGATCGCAATCACCAACGGCCCGGCGTGGATGACGGACCACATCAACGGCGACAGCTACCAAATCGGCAGCTCATCGTATGCCGCGATATCCGGGTACCCGAGCGTGACGGTGCCGGCCGGCTTCGTCGCCGGGCTCCCGATCGGCGTGACCTTCATCGGCCGGCCGTGGACCGAAGAAAGGCTCATCGGCATCGCCTACGCATTCGAGCAGGCCGGCCGGGCAAGACGCGCGCCGGCGCTGCTGGATCAGGCTGAAAAACCCCGCTAGAGACTCGTTTTCTTCCCAAAATTGGACCTGTGTCTCTGTAGAGGCACCCGGTCTATGGCTCAATTTGCTGATGTTCAAGGCGTTTCGAATCACGGTACTGTCGCTGATCCTGTTCATGGTGGCGGTGAACGCGTGGCTGACGAAAGCCCGCAGCACCGACTGGAACAACAGCCTGTGGGTCAAGATTTACCCGATCAATGTCGATGGCAGCAGCTCGACGTCGCGTTACATCGACTCGCTCGAGCCAAGAAGGTTTACCGACATCGAGGAGTTTATCGCGCGCGAGGCTAAGCGCTACGGCAAATCGATCGCGCGACCGGTACGCATCGAGATAGGCAAGCCGATCCGGGAACAGCCGCCGTCGCTCGGGGAGGAGCCGAACCCGTTCAGCGTCATGCTGTGGTCGATGAAAATGCGATGGTGGGTCGGCAAGGTAACCGACGACCAGGACGACATCGAACCCGATGTCAGCATCTTCGTTCGCTACCACCAGCCCAACGAATCGCTGGTCCTGGAAAATTCGGTCGGCATCCAGAAAGGCATGTTCGGCATCGTCAATGCCTATGTCGGCCGCAGCTACGCGGGCGCCAACAACTTCATCATCGCGCACGAGTTCCTGCACACGATTGGCGCAACCGACAAGTACCGCATGGGCAGCGGCCAGCCGATCGCGCCTGACGGAATCGCCGAGCCGGACAAGAAGCCGCTGTACCCGCAGCGCTACGCCGAGATCATGGGCGGCCGCATTGCACTTGCGAAAGACGACGCCGTGATTCCGAAGAGCCTGAAGTACGCCGTCATCGGGCCGATGACGGCGAGCGAGATCAACCTGATCGACTGATGCCCGCGCTCCGGGGCGGCATTTCGGTGCACGATCTTGTACGCTCCGCGCATGAGCGAGACGGGCAGCATCCTCGAAACCCGCCAACTGGACGTTACCGTGCCCGGCCGCACGCTGGTGTCCGCACTCAACCTGCTGCTCGAGCCGGGTGAGTTCGTCGCGATGCTGGGGCCCAACGGCACCGGTAAAACGCTCTCCATGCTGACGCTCGCGGGATTGCGCGATCCCGCCGCGGGCGTTGTTAACCTCGACGGCGAGTCGATTGCATCACTGCCGCGGTCGGCAATCGCGAAAAAACTTGCGCTGCTGCCGCAGGACGTCGATGACATCTTTCCCGCGACGGTGCTCGACACCGTGCTGATAGGCCGGCACCCGCATATCCCGCGCCTCTACTGGGAATCGGGCGCGGATCGGGACATTGCCGTGGACGCCTTGCGAAAGATGGATATTGCAGAGCTCGGCGGTCGCGACGTGCTGACGCTGTCTGGCGGCGAGCGACGGCGCGCAGCCGTCGCCCAGATTCTGGCCCAGGCGCCGTCGGTTTACCTGCTCGATGAGCCGACGAACCACCTCGATCCGCAACACCAGCTCGACGTGCTGAACGTGTTTCGCCGCGCGGCCGATGACGGCGCCGCTGTCCTCGCCAGCCTGCACGACGTCAATCTCGCGGTGCGTTACGCCGACCGCTGCCTGCTGTTATTCGGCGATGGCGGCTGGCAACTCGGTGAAACCGCAACCATTCTCAATGAAACGACACTCGAGGCACTGTACGGCACGCCGATCGACGCGGTGCCGTGGCGCTCGCAGACGCTATTCATTGCCTCCGGCGACGCCCGCACCTGAAACGGTGTCCGATAGCGTTCAAAAATACATCTGGAAACTTTTCGGACAGCCGTTTCAGGCGACGTAGCCTTTGAGTATCTCGAGGTACCGATCGTGTAAAGCGGGGTTTGCGGCGAGCACAGAGCGTGTTGCAAGTCCCGGCTTTTTGCCATTCAGGTCGGTAAAGATGCCGCCCGCCTCAGTCACGATGACCGACAGCGCGGCGATATCGAGGATATTGACATCGGACTCGATGACGGCCTCGATTTTGCCGCTCGCCAGCAGATGATAATGGTAGAAGTCGCCGTACCCGCGGATTCGATCGGCGCAAGCGACAATCTCGCCGAGCCGCGCCCAGCCGGGGGATTGCGCCAGCGACTTCAGGTTGCCGGTGGAGACGGCGGCCCTGTCCGGATCCGACTCGTCGCTGACAGAGATGCGCTCGCCATTCAGCCACGCGCCTTTGCCGGCCTCGGCCCACGCCAGTTCCTTCATCATCGTGCCGCTCGAGACGCCGAGCACGATCTCGCCATCATGCAGCAGCGCTATCTGCGTCGAGAAGAACGGGTACTGGCGCACGAACCCTTTGGTGCCGTCGATCGGGTCGACCAGCCACAGGTACGCCGCATCCTGCCGCGTTCGCCCCGTCTCTTCGCCGTAAAAACCGTCGTCGGGAAACTCGCCGAGGATGATGTCGCGGATTGCTTCTTCGCATTCGACGTCCGCCTGCGTCACCGGAGTCCGGTCGGCCTTCGTCGTTACCGTGAAGTTACCGGCGAAATAATTGCGGCTGATGTCGGCAGCACGCTGCGCCGCGCGCAGCGCGACCGCGAGCCTGGGCGAGGCGTTCTTCGGGTCGAATGAATGCAAAAGTTCTCCAGATTGCGGGCCGCGAGCCCGAACTATGGCTGCTGCGTTACCCGGAAACAAGCACGCATCGGCGGCGGCGCAGCGTTTCTTGACAGCCGGCTGTGCGCTACCTAATGTGTCGCACACTTGTGGTGAACCCGGTCTGGCAAAGTCCGGGTGAACGGGAAGCCGGTGACGCATGTAAAAGCCATGCCATTCCGGCGCTGCCCCCGCAACGGTAAGCGAGTCAAGTCCTGGCCCCCGCACGAAGCATCGTGCGGAGCCACTGCAAATCCCCCGGATTTGCGGGAAGGCGTCAGGACCGGAGTCATCCGCTCGTCGAGCCCGGAGACCGGCCATCAAGTGCCATCGAGCAGCGCGGCGGGCGCACGTTCGGGTGACCTGGTCTCCCAACCCCGCGCTGATACAACACTGCAATTAACGCGTGCGGGCGGCACGCATCGGGGATCGAATGAGAGAACGACGCCTTATACCCAGCCTCTTACTGGCAGGATCGCTGTTACCTGCCGGAGGCATGGCCGCCGACATTTCGGCGGCGGACAACATCATCGTCACGGCAACGCGCACCGAGATCTCGGTCGACGACGCGATCGTGCCGGTACGCGTCATCACGCGCGAAGACATCGAGCTGTCGCTCGCCACCGATTTCGCCGAACTTTTGCGCTTCGAGGCCGGCATCGACATTGGCCGCAACGGCGGCCCGGGGCAGGCCACGTCGGTCTTCCTGCAGGGCACCGAGAGTAACCATACGCTGGTGCTTGTCGACGGCGTACGCATCAATCCCGGCACGATCGGCGGCGCCGCGGTGCAGCACATCGCCCCGGAGATGATCGAACGCGTCGAGATCGTCAAGGGCGCACGTTCGTCGCTGTTCGGCACCGACGCGATCGGCGGCGTCATCAATATCATCACGCGCGACGCCGACGAGTCTTACCTCGATGCCGGCGCAGGCGGTGGCAGTTTCTCGACACGTTCCGCACACCTGTCCGCCGGTTCCGGTACCGACAAGGGCAAGATCGGCGCGACGGTCGGCTGGACCGATACCGACGGATTCGCGCCACGCGCCGAATCCGATACCCGGCGCGGCTACGATAACCTGTCTCTGAACCTCTTTGGCTCGCGCAGGCTCGGGGCCAGCGAGGTCAGCCTGCGTTACTGGCGCGCTGACGGCAACGTCGAATATCTGGACTTCTTCCTGAGCCCGGTCGACCAGGACTACGAAAACACGGTGATGGCGTTGCAGATCGACACGCCGTTTGCCGAACACGGCAACAGCACGCTGATCCTGTCGAACACGGTCGACGAGATCCGCCAGCGCCAGGCGCCGGACTTCGTCGAGTCCACCCGTTTGACGCTAGACTGGCAGTACACGCACGCCTTCGACAATCACACCTTGACCGGCGGCATTTACGCCGTCGACGAAAACGCGCAGTCGCTGTCGTTCGGCAGCGGATTCGACGAGGACACCGACGTGCGCGCAATCTTCGTGCAGGACCAGATCAATCTCGGCCGGCAGCGCGCGTTCGCCGCCATTCGCTTCTCCGATCACGAGAGTTTCGGCAACGAGACGACGTGGAACGCCGAGTATGCGTTCGACCTGACCGGCGACTGGACCGTCAGTGCCGGGCTCGGCCGCGCTTTCCGGGCACCGGACGCGAGCGACCGCTTCGGTTTCGGCGGCAACCCGGACCTCCAGCCCGAGACGTCGTCGAATGCCCAGCTGGGGCTGCGTTACTCGGCGGGTACCCGGCACCGATTCGACATCGAGCTGTATCGCAACGACCTCGACGATTTGATCGAGTTCGATCTGGCGACGTTCACGCTCGTCAATGTCGACGAGGCCGAGATCCGCGGTGCCCAGGTCGGCTACGAGTATCGCGGCGATTCTTTCACGGTGCGCGCGGAAGTCGTCAACCAGCGCGCCGACAACAAAGCGACCGGCGAGCGATTGTTGCGGCGCGCCGAGAACAGTGCGACGCTAACCTACACAAAGAACATCGGCGAGCACCGCATCGGCCTGTCGATACTTGCCAGCGGCGACCGCGAGGACTTTGGCGGCGCCGAACTCGATGGCTACACCCTCGTCAACCTGACCGGGCAGCTGCAACTCGGCCGGAGGCTGTCGCTGAATGCTCGCATCGAGAACCTGTTTGACGAAGACTATGAAACGGCTGCCAATTTCCGCATGCAGGAACTGAGCGGCTTCGTCGAGTTAAGATACCGCTGGCGATAACGGAAACCCTGATGGGCAATCGACTGAGCAAAATTTACACGCGCACCGGCGACGACGGTACGACCGGACTCGGCGACGGCAGCCGCGTCGCGAAGGAAAGTGCGCGCGTCGAGGCCTACGGCACCGTCGACGAGGCCAACAGCGCAGTCGGCGTCGTGCTGGCCGCGGACACGGTTTCCGACGAAATCCGTGCTTGCCTCGTCGAAGTACAGCACGACCTGTTCGAGCTCGGCGGCGAACTCTGCATACCGGGACACAGCGCCGTAAAACAGGACTTCATCGATCGCCTCGAGAACGAGCTCGACGGCTTCAATAAGGACCTGCCGCCGCTGAAGGATTTCATCCTGCCGGGCGGTGGCCAGGCTGCGGCTGCGTGCCACCTGGCAAGAACGATCGTGCGCCGCGCTGAGCGCCGTGTCGCTGCCCTGGCTGCAAACGAAGCAATCCGCCCGGAGGCGATCCGCTACCTCAATCGCCTGTCCGATTTGTTGTTTGTGATCGCGAGGGTGCTCGCCCGCGCGGAATCGGGCGAAGAAGTGCTGTGGAAGCGCGACCGGTAGCCGCCACCTAGCCAGACAGCGTCTTCATCATCAGCACGGCATCGTCCGGGCAGAGCTCTGAGAATTCGTCGGTTGCGCGGATCGCCGGCGGCGCGTCGTCGCGCTGCTGCTGCCGATAGCCGAAACGCTCGAAATAGCCGTCGGCATCGATCGTCAGCAGCCACAAACGTTCGATGCCCTGTTGTTTCGCGTGTTGCTCGAGCTCCTCGACGAGCGCGCGCCCGAACCCGGACTTGCGGTATCGGTTGTCGACAACGAGCGACCTCAACAATCCGGTATCGCCGAACTTTTCCAGCCCGATCAATCCGGCAACGCTGCCATCGACATCGGCAATCAGCGCTATGCGGTCGAGCGAAACATCCGCCGTCGGCAAGCCGGCCTGCTCGAGAAACTCGATGCAGTCCGGGATGTCACGAAATTCCGCGGGCCTGACTCTGAGCTCGGTTTGCATGGGCCCTACATTAGCCGCCGGCGATGGCGCGGACAAGGGCGGTAAAAAATTCGGTGTCGACCCTCACAGCTCAACGCCGGCATAGGACGTGATTCCGCCGAGGTCGGGCCCAACCGCGACAAAATTCCAGCCGAGCACGTCTGAGGCATGCCGATCCCA
>JBFIQH010000146.1:0-7776 GCA_041609735.1 Woeseiaceae bacterium
GTTGGCCTCCAAGAAGAACTCGTCGACCTCGTAACCGCCCGACACGTTTGTGAGCGCGGCACCCAGACCACCGACCGTGCCATCCCGGGCATTGTCGCTGTATCTAAGGCTCAGGTTTTCCTCGCGGTGCTCGACACCCACCACCAACTCGACACCGCTGGAGGCGGAGGGTACGACCCAGCCGTAATCACCCAGGCTGCCCTGTACATAGGCGCTCAGGACTTCCTGGTCCGTCTGGCCGTTTTCGTTGTACTGCTGGTTGATCCAGTTCACCTGGGCAGCGTCTACGCCGCCGGTCTGCCAGATATTCCAGGGCACGCACGACGGATTCCCGCTCAGACAGTTCCCAGCCGCATCGACCAGCAGAGCCTCGCCGGCCTTGGCAACGTTTACGTAAGCGCTGTTGACGTTGCGCATGTCGACTTCGGCGAACTGGTAGGACGCGTCATAACGCCAGGTGTCGTTAATCTCTCCGCGCAGGCCGGTCAGGATCCTGTATGTCGAATGCCGCTGATCGCCTCGACGCGGCCCGCCTTCGACGTTGCGACGACCGAAGAGCGTAGTGAACGTCTGGAGTCCGCCGGCGCCAACCGTGCTGAAGTCGGTGGGATCGCCGGTGCATCCGACGAGAGTCCTCTGCTGGTCCGACAGAAACGGGTTACCGCAGTTGACGTCCAGAAACGCGCTGAAGAAGACACCGGCCGGGCCGAACTGAGCTATCGACCGATCGTCCATAAACATCAGCTCCGCATACGCCTCGATGTGCTCGTCCAGCTCGTAGTTCGCGAAGGCGCCGAGGGTGTGACGCTCGTCGGGCCGCTGGTAATAACTCGGCGCAGCGAAGTTGAACCGCTGGCCGACACCCGGGTTGAAGCTGTTGCCGTCGACAAAATAGATGGCGTTATACCCGTCGACATCGAAATAGAAGCTGCCGGCCTGGTTCGTTGCCGAACCGAGGCAACGCAGTTCGCCGGTGGACGTCACCCGGTTTGCACAACCACTGTAGTCGCGGTCGGCCTGGATTACCGGATCGATATCGCGCTTGGATGCGTAAGCGGTGATGTTGCCACGGCCGTTAGCGAGGTTGCCGCCGACGATCAGCGTGATGTCGGTGGTGTCGCCATCGGTCACCGTGCCGGTCGGCGTGGTGCCTGGAAAAACCACTTCCGTCGCTGCGGCCGCCGCGTTGCCGTCATTATCGTGACGGTAGCCGGCCATCTGGACGTCGAGCTTCACGCCTTCGAAGTCATCGATCATGATGAAGTTGACCACGCCGGCCACTGCGTCCGAGCCGTACGTGGACGAGGCGCCGCCGGTCAGAACCTCGACGCGCTCAACGAGCTGCATTGGAATGAAGTTCAGGTCCGGGCCGGACGTGGAGGACGACGGTGAGTGAATCGGCAGGCGCTTGCCGTTCACCAGCACCAGCGTGCGGCTGTTGCCGAGGTTGCGCAACTGCATGGTTGCCGTGCCGGTAGACTCAATGGATTGGCCCGAGGACTGGTCCAGGTAAACCTGGGGCATCGATCCAAGAACGTCTTCAACCCGGGTGGCGCCGCTGAAGTCGAGCTGTTCGGCGTCCAGCTGGACGACAGGGCTCGCGGTCACGAGGTTGGCTTTAACGATGCGAGATCCCGTTACGGTGATTTCTTCAAGTTGCTCGTCGCTTGCGTCCTGAGCGTAGGCGGACGATAGCCCCCCCATACTCAATGTCGTCGCACCCGAGAGCAGGGCAAGCTTCACGGCCTGCCGCAGACTGGTGTTCGTCTTCATTAATTTATCCCCTATGCTGAGTAGCTGTGAAATGAACCGGGCAAATCCGTAGACTTGACGTTGCATTTATGAAACTACGTGGGGGACGTTATACCACTTGAAACGCCTATGGTAAACACGAATTTTGCCCGGAATGGAACCCCATTGTGGTAAAAAAGAGACACCGTTTTACCGTCGCCTGCGGCGGCGCTCGAGGCCCTTTTTCGGCATTCGGCGGCCGACACCGGTCGCCGGAGCGCCGCGGCTGGGCCGACGCAGGGGAGCCGGGCTCTCGCGCCATTGGCTTGGCCGCCCGGCCGCCCGGCCGCCGCACGGACCGCGGGTGCCGGATCCCGAGGCTTCGTAGCCGGGCCCTGCGAAATAGATCAATTGGGTATATCGCTCGTTTCGCGGCCGGTCGGCAGGGATCGCCGCGCAGCTGGGCGCCCCTGAACGCGGCAGTCGATCGACCTCCACTGGCCGCAGCGGCAGTGCAGGCTCGCAAAGCGTACCGTCGATACACGCATATTGAGGCCGGTCCTGCATAAAGTTGCGGGGCGCTGCCGGCGCATGCTACTTGTTTTATGCTTCCCCGCTTGCATTCCTGGATCTGATTGTATGAGTCAACCGCACTCGCCTGCCCCGCAGGATTTCGAAGGCAGCATGTTTCTGTACACGCAGCCGCAGTTGCTGTCCGTAGAGGAGCACGGGCACCTCGGCCTCAAGGCGTCGGACCGGCCGTACGACTTCGTGCGCGACATCCGTGTCGTGCCGCTGGCCGCCGCAGAGATTTCGACGGCGCAAAAGTTCTATCCGGTCATCTTTTCCGATCTCAAGCAGCCGACCCTGCTCGCGGTCGTCGGCATCGGCGACGATCGCAACCTCTTCGTCGACGACAACGGCCATTGGGACAGGGATGCCTATGTCCCCTCGTATATTCGCTGCCACCCGTTCGCGCTGGCCAGCAGCCCGGGTGATCAATACGCCGTGATCATCGACCGTGACGCCGCGGTGATCTCGGAAAATCCGGAACAGCCTTTTTTCGACGGGCAGGCACTGACAGCGCCCATACAGGCGCGCGTTGATTTTTGTACACAGTTTTCCGCGCACCGAAAGGTGACCGATGCATTTTGCGACCGTATGGTGGAACTGGGCTTGCTCTCCGGACAACACGCTACGTTCACGCCGCAGGGCGAGACGCAGCAGCGATCGATCGCATCGTACGTCGCTGTCGACTTTGATAAGTTGCGGCAACTGGATGCGGCAACCGTCGAACAACTATTCCAGGAAGGCTTGCTTCCGGTGATTTACGCGCACCGTTTTTCAATGGAGAACTGGTCCCGCCTGCTCGAGCGCTGGCAACGCCTGTACCCGGACAAGGGCTATGACAGCCTGACGGCATAACGCGACAGAGCGGCCTCTCGTCGCGACGAACCGGTCGCGACCGCCGTCCGGTGCCGGTTAGACTGGTTCTGCCTCTGCTCGCCGTTGCGGCGCCACCAAGCCCGAATATGACCCTGGACGAACTGGTACGAGATCGTAACCGCCTGTTCTGGACGCTTAACGTGTCCGGATGGCTGGGCTACGCGCTCGCGGCCTGGCTCGGTGCGCTCGCGCATGAGAAACCGGAGTCGTACTCGATGGTGATCCTTGCAACGGCGATGCTGGGATTCATCGTGACGATTCCGATGCGCTACCTCTACCACCGGCTGTGGACGCGACCCGTCGTCGTGCTCGGCGCCGCGATGATTGCAACCAGCTACGCCGTCGCGATCCCGTGGCGCTGGGTGTCGAATACGCTGTATTACGACTGGGTCAAGGACAGCTGGCAGCCGGAACACCTGATGGACTACATCGGTGGCGTACTCGGCTCTTTCTACATACTGCTGTGCTGGTCGGGCCTGTATGTCGGCATCAAGTATTACCAGCAGCTGCAGGAGCAGACGGAGGCGACACTGAAAGCGACGGCCGCCGCGCACCAGGCGCAGCTGAAGATGCTCAGGTACCAACTGAACCCGCATTTCCTGTTCAATACGCTGAACGCGATTTCGACACTGATCCTCGACGGCGCAAACGCCACGGCCAACCAGGCCGTCAGCCGCCTCAGCGACTTCCTGCGTTACACGCTCGACAACGACCCGATGAAACGCGTATCGCTGGGTTCCGAGCTCGATGCGCTCGACCTGTATCTCGAGATCGAGAAGGTGCGTTTCGGCGAGCGGCTGATCGTCGAGAAAGACGTCGACGACGCGGCGATGCAGGCGCTGGTCCCGAGCCTGATCCTGCAACCACTGATCGAGAATGCGATCAAGTACGCGATCTCGCCGAGCGAAGACGGCGGCACGCTTCGAATCTCGGCACGGGTGCAGCGTGCGACGCTGGTGCTGCAGCTGTCGGACACCGGACCCGGGCTGGGAAACGGCAAGCAGGGCGGCAAGTCGTCCGGTGTCGGCCTGCAGAACACGCGCGAGCGATTGCAGCAGCTGTACGGCGACGACCAGGCGTTCACGCTGGCGCCGAACGACCCGACCGGGCTGGTCGTTACCATCAATATTCCCTACGAGACCGACGATGCTGAAAGCGCTGATCGTTGACGACGAGCAACTGGCCCGCCGCGGCCTCGAATTGCGGCTGAAAAAGTATGCGGACATCGACATCTGCGCGCAGAGCCGCAACGGCCGGGAGGCGCTGGTGCACGTCCGCGATCATGCGCCGGACCTGATGTTTCTCGACGTGCAGATGCCCGGCATGAACGGCTTCGACGTGCTGCGGCAGCTGTCCGGCAACGATATGCCGGCGATCATTTTCGTTACCGCTTACGACGAGTTCGCGCTGAAGGCCTTCGACGCCAACGCGATTGACTACCTGCTGAAGCCGATCAACGACGAACGTCTCGACGAAGCGATTCAGCGCGCTCGGCGCACGGCCGATGCAAAGCAGGCGCACGCGCATCGCAGCCGGCTGTTGAAGTTCGTCTGCGAGCTCACCGGCCGCGAAATGACGCTGGACGGTGCGCTTGCCGAAGCCAGCGATCCAGGCCATCGTTATCCACAACGCCTCGCCATTCGCGACGGCTCGAGAACGAACTGTGTCGACATCGGCACGATCGACTGGATCGACGCCGCCGGCGACTACATGTGCGTTCATGCCGCCGGCGAGACCTATGTATTGCGCGGCACGATGAAACGACTCGAGGAGCTACTCGACCCGGCCGTCTTCGTGCGCGTGCATCGCTCCGCGATCGTAAACCGCAATCGCGTGACCGAAATGCGCCCGCATCGCAACGGCGAGTACTTCCTGCGGCTCGGCGACGACACCGAGCTGAAGCTCAGCCGTACCTACAAGGCCAACCTCGAGCGGCTCGCCGAACGCCTGTAGCCTTCGACCGCCGCACGGCCCGTCGCGACAGCGACACGATTCGTCTCAACGTCGAGAACGCCCGCGGGTCTTGCCGACTCCAACCTTCAGTCACTCAAGTGTTGGGGGGAAAGGACGATGGCACGACCCGGCCCAGCTGCGACGGCCGCGATGCTTTGTCTGTTGATTCCGGTACCGGCGGATGCCTATTCACCGGGCGGCTCGCGAAAGTCTTTCGAAATCACGCGCACCAATGCGCCGCCCGTCATCGACGGGCGGCTCGATGACGACGCATGGACGCACGCTGCCCGCATTGACGACTTCCACCAGACGGACCCGCAGGACGGCGCACCGCCGACGGAAACGACGATCGTGCACGTGACCTTTGACGACGAATACCTGTACATCGCCGCCGACTTAAGGGACAGCGACCCATCGGCAATTCGGGCAAGCCAGATGATCCAGGGCAAGTTCTTTTTTTCCGACGACCGCTTCTGGGTCATGCTCGACAGCTTCAACAGCAAGCGCAATGACTACTTCTTCCAGGTCAACGCCAACGGCATTCGACGTGAGGCGCTGCGCGAAAACAATGCCCGGTTCATCGAGGAGTGGGCGACGATCTGGCGGGCCGAATCGGCGATCACCGAGCATGGGTGGTCAACCGAGATCGCGATCCCGTTCAAATCGGTGTCTTTCGACCCCGAAACGGACACCTGGGGAATCAATTTCGGCCGCGGCGTTGTCCGCAAACAGGAATTCCAGCTGTGGTCATCGCACGAGCGGCAGGACTGGCCGGCGTACAGCGGCGAGATGTCCGGCATCGGCGGTATCGAGCAGGGGCTCGGCCTCGACGTGATGCCATCGGTCATCCTCAGCCACGGCAGGGACTATGCGGACGCGACGGACAGCAGCGATGTCGAGCCATCCCTCGACATCCGCTATCGGATCACGCCATCGCTGAGCGCGGCGCTGACGTTGAACACCGACTTCTCGACGACGGAGGTCGACGACCAGCAGATCGCGCTTGACCGTTTCTCGCTGTTTTTTCCCGAGAAGCGAGACTTTTTCCTGCAGGACGCCGGGATTTTCGAGTTTGGCAACATCGACGCCAACGGCCGGCCGTTTTTTTCGCGGCGCATCGGCCTGTCGCAGCGCGGAGCACCGGTCGGCCTCGACGGCGGCGCCAAGCTGACGGGGCGAATCGGAGACTTCAGCATCGGCGCGCTGGCTATCCGGCAGCAAGCCTTCGGCAATGTCGACGCGACCGATCTTGTCGTTGTTCGCGGATCCAGAAACGTGCTCGGCGAATCGTCGGCCGGCTTTATCGTCACGCACGGCGATCCCGCGACGAATGACAGCAATACCGTCGTCGGTGCGGACTTCCTGTACCGTAACAGCGACGGCCCGTTCGGCGAGATTTTCACGAGCAATCTCTGGGCACAGAAAAGCGATTCGCCGGACCTGTCCGGCGACGACTACGCGCTGGGCGCGCAGTTCGAGATCCCGAGCGACAAGCTCTTCGTGCGCATGGGCGCCGAAGAGATCCAGGCAAACTTCAACCCGGCGCTCGGATTCGTCAATCGTGCGGGCATCCGTCGCTACGAGATGGCGCTGCGCTATCGCACGAGGCCGGCAGACAGCCGCTGGCGCGCCATCAATCATCGCGTCGACTCCACCTACGTTACGGACCTTCACGGCCGTTTACTTTCGAGTCGAGTCGGCATCCGGCCGGTCACGCTGTATGCGCACACCGACGATTTCTACATGATCGAATGGGAGCGAAATCGCGAGGTCGTCGATAATCCGTTCATGTTGTTCGGCCGCCTCGACATCCCGGCGGGCAGTTATTCCTTCGATCGTTTCCGCGCCGAAGTCGCGACCGGCATGCAGCGCCCGATCAATATCGTGCTGTCGATGCAGGGTGGCAAATTCTTCGACGGCGACCGCCTCGAGAAATTCTTCGAAGTGCACTGGCGCCAGTCGGCACACTTTGCCTTGGCCGCAATTTTCGAAGAACAGGTCGTCGACCTGCCGTCGGGAAGCTTCACATTGCACCTCGCCAGCCTGCGTACTGATGTCGCGTTCAATCCGAGGTGGTCGTGGACCAATCTCATCCAGTACAACAACGCCGACGAGGCCGTCGGCATCAATAGCCGGCTACGGTATATACCCGAAGCCGGCCGCGAAATGGTCCTCGTACTGAATCACAATTCGGACGTCGATCCCGACAACCGCTTCTCGAGCGTGGCCAGGGAACTGAACCTGAAACTCGCCTATACGTTTCGCTACTGAGTGCCTGGCCGCCAACCTCGAGGCCGTCCATGTGCTGTTCGACCTCGAGTGCCGCCAGTCATTGTCCATCGATGACGAGTTGCCTGCCCGCGCGGAACGGCATCTCGAGAACTGAACGCCAGCGGGCATTGGCCTCCGACCTTGTTTTTCCCTAGAATCTGCCCAGCGTCAGCAGTGCTGGCGTAATTTTTATTATAAAAATCAAGGGGATAAACATGCTTAAGGAATTCAAGACCTTCGCGATGCGGGGCAACGTCGTCGACATGGCGGTCGGTATCATCATCGGCGCCGCGTTCGGCAAGATCGTCTCGTCGCTCGTCAAGGACGTCATCATGCCGCCGATCGGCAAGCTGATGGGCAACGTCGATTTCTCGA
>JBFIQH010000147.1:0-7749 GCA_041609735.1 Woeseiaceae bacterium
GCCGGCGAGCAAGATCTCGGCAGAGACGCGAGCGCTTTCCGAGTCCGGCATTGCAACCGCGGCCTGATTTGAAACTTCGGCCGAGACCTGCGGCGCGATATCGGAATCCGGCGCGTTGCAGCCGGTTATCAAAACGACGGCAAGCAGCCAATACCGGGCTATTATTTTATTCGGCATGATGTCTTCTCGAGGTCAGGCGGCGGCGTCGTGGTATCGTCGCATGGATGCGACGCGACTGGCTACCCGGGAACGGACGTCGGCAACGGCCTGTTCCTTGACCGGGCCATAACCGCGAATATCCATATACGTCGAGACGATCTCAACCGCATCGGCAAGATTTTGCGCATCGAGTTTCGCGAGTACCTGGTCGAGCGTTGCCTCGAACTCGCGCGGTAACGCTCGCTCCATACGACGTTCCGACGTCATACCAAAGATATCGAACGGCGTGCCGCGCAACCGACGCATGCGCGCAAGCATCCTGAAAACCGGAATCATCCAGCGGCCAAAGGACTTTTTCAGCGGGCGCCCGCGGGCGTCTCGCCCGGCATTCAGTATCGGCGGCGCCAGGTGGAAACGAACTTTCGCGCGCTTGCCGAAGTCCTTGCGAACGGACTCTAAAAATCCGGTGTGCGTGTGCAGTCGCGCGACCTCGTATTCGTCCTTGTAAGCCAGCAGCTTGAAGTAGCTTTTCGCTGCTGCACGCGCGAGCGATTCGTCGTCGTCAATCTCGCGCGCCGAATCGCGTATATGCTCGATAAGCCGGCGATAGCGGTCGGCAAGCTTCGAGTCCTGGTAGTCGCTGAGAAATGCGGCGCGTCGCTCGACAACCTCATCCAGCGTCTCTTCGCCGACATTCTGTTCTGGCTGCGCGAGCTCGCGTACCCTGGCGCCGTCGATTGCGGCAAGACGTCCCCAGCGGAATGCCAGCTTGTTTTCCTCGACTTTGACTCCGTTCAGCTCGATCGAGCGTTCGATGGCGGCGAGGCTGACCGGGACCAGGCCGGACTGCCAGGCATATCCGAGCAGCAATACGTTCGAAAAAATCGTATCGCCCATCAGCTTGCCGGCAATACCGTTCGCATCGATCGTCGCGAGGCTCTTCACATTGCGTTCAATGGCAGTCAGCCGGTCACCTGCGTTCAGGTTTGCATCCCGGTGCCGGACGAAGTCGGCGGTCGCCATTTCTGCGGAATTGACGACGGCAGCGGTGAGGTCGCGGCTGTAGGTTTTCGACGCCTTTTTCGACGAGCTGACGACGAGGTCGCAACCGATCAGTGCGTCGGCACGCGCTTCTTCGATGCGCACCTGGTTGATGTCACCCGGGGATTCGGCAATACGGATGTAGCTCAGCACCGGGCCGAACTTCTGCGCGAAGCCCATGAAATCCAGCACGCTGGCGCCTTTGCCCTCGAGATGCGCCGCCATCGTGATCAGCGCGCCGACCGTGATGACGCCGGTCCCGCCGACGCCGGTGACGAGCAGGTCGAAGCAGTCGTTGATCGCGGCCGGTTCGGGCAGGGGCAGCTCACCAATGTCGGGGAATCCGACCGTCCGCCGCGCGGCGGCACGTTCGCCGCCCTCGACGGTGACGAAGCTCGGACAGAAGCCATTCAGGCAGGAATAGTCCTTGTTGCAGCTGTTCTGGTCGATCTGGCGCTTGCGGCCGAACGGTGTTTCCTTGGGCACGACCGAGAGGCAATTCGACTCGACGGAGCAATCGCCGCAGCCCTCGCAGACGAGGTCGTTGATGACGACGAATCGGTTTGGATCTTCGAGCTTGCCGCGCTTGCGGCGACGGCGCTTCTCGGTGGCGCAGGTTTGTGCATAGATCAGCACGGTAACACCCGGGATGTCGCGCAGTTCTCGCTGCAACGCATCCATGTCACGCCGGTGTGACAGCGTCGTGCCCTTCGGGAAATCAGCCGGATCGAACTGGTCCGGATCGTCGGAGACGAGCGCGATTCGCGAAATGCCTTCGGCGCGGACCGAGTGCGCAACTGCCTGCACCGAGAGCGGCCCGTCCACTGGCTGGCCGCCGGTCATCGCGACGGCATCGTTATAAAGAATCTTGAACGTAATGTTCGTGCCGGCCGCGACGGCTTGGCGGATCGCGAGCGAACCGGAGTGGTAAAACGTGCCGTCGCCGAGATTCTGGAAGATGTGTCGATTGCCGTTCCACTTCGAACGCGACACCCAGTTCACGCCTTCGCCGCCCATCTGGATCAACCCCTCGGTCTCCCGGTCCATCCAGCTCGCCATGAAGTGGCAGCCAATGCCGGCCAGCGACCGCGAACCTTCGGGGACCTTCGTCGACGTGTTGTGCGGGCAGCCGGAGCAAAAATAAGGCATTCGCGTTGCGCCGCGGATATCGATGACGTTGCTGCCGCCGGAGACAAGCTTGTCAGCCCGTTGCGTCAGGTTCAGCCCGGAAAATTCGTGGTCGAGCCGCCGCGCGACGATGCCGGCCAGCTGTATCGGCGACAGCTCTCCGATCCACGGCACGAGTGGCTGCTCGTTCTCGTCCTGTTTGCCGACCATGCGTTGCGGCTTGCGGCCGGGATAATCGTAAAAATATTCCTTGAACTGGGACTCGATAATGCCGCGCTTTTCTTCAACGACAAGGACTTCGTGCTTGCCTTTGACGAACTCGAGCGCGCCGTCGTGTTCGAGCGGCCAGACCATGCCAACCTTGTAAACGTCGAGGCCGATGCGCTTTGCTTCGCGGTGATCGATGCCGAGCAGGCGCAGCGCTTCCATCAGGTCGAGGTGTGCCTTACCGGTCGTCACGATGCCGAAGCGAGCATTCGGGAGGTCGAAAATCTTGCGGTCGATCGGGTTGGCGGCGGCGAACGCCAACGTTGCGTTCTTCTTCGCTTCGAGTCGTTCCTCGATTTGCGGTCCGGGAAAATCGGGCCAGCGGTAGTGCAGGCCGGTCGGCGGCGGCGTAAAGTCCGGTAAGACGTACTGCGGGTAAGGCGGCAGTTCCAGCGACATCGCCGACTCGACGGTTTCCGAAATCGCTTTGAAACCGACCCACATGCCGGAAAACCGGGACAGCGCAATCCCGTAAAGACCGAACTCGAGATATTCGGCGACATTTGCCGGGTTCAGGTGCGGCATGACGAACGTCAGGAACGCGACGTCGGACTGGTGCGGCATCGACGAAGACACGCAGCCGTGATCATCGCCGGCTACGACGAGCACGCCGCCGTGCGGCGAGCTGCCGTAGGCGTTGCCGTGTTTCAACGCGTCGCCGGAACGGTCGACGCCCGGGCCCTTGCCGTACCAGATGCTAAATACGCCATCGACGGTCCGGTGCGGGTCCGTCTCGACCTGCTGCGTACCGAGCACCGCGGTGGCGGCCAGGTCTTCATTGACGGCCGGCAGGAACTCGATGTCGTTTTCCTGCAAAAATGCGCCGGCGCGCCACAGTTCGAGGTCGACCGCGCCGAGCGGCGAACCCCGGTAGCCGCTGATGAAGCCGGCCGTGTTCTTGCCGGCCGCACGGTCGATCGTGCGCTGCATCAGCGCGATGCGCACCAGCGCCTGGGTGCCGGTCAGGAATACCCGGCCGGATTCGCGTCGATAGCGATCGTCCAGTTCGTAGTTGTCGAGCGGGTAGTGAGGGCGTTTCTCGGCGGCAATGGCCATGGCAGCGGTCCGGCATCGGGGTAGCGCACCAGTGTCGCAGATTCGGGCCGAGCGGTGATGCCCTTTTTGCCTCAAAAACGGCCCTTCAAAGAAAAATGATTCGAAATATGTGTGAAAAACGGTAAAATATTCGAATATTTGCCAATGAACGGGATCATCGATGGACACGAAGGACCACCGCCTGCTGGCGGAGCTGCAGCGCGACGCGCGGCTGACGATGCAGGAGCTGGCCGACCGCGTTGGCCTGTCGAGCTCCGCAGCGTGGCGGCGCGTCAAGGCGCTCGAGGAATCCGGCGTTATCGACCGCTACGCGGCGATCGCGAATACCCGCAAGGCCGGGTTTGGCCTGTCGTCGATGGTGCACCTGTCGCTGGCGCGTCATGAACAGAAAAACGTCGATCACTTCATCAACGAGGTGCTGCAGCACCCGGAGGTGCTCGAGTGTTTTCAGACGAGCGGCGAGGCGGATTTTCACCTGCGCGTCGTCGTGCCGGACATCGACGCCTACAACGAATTTCTCGACGGCTTCATCTTCAAGCTGCCCGGCGTGTCGCAGGTGCGCTCGAACATCATCCTCAAAGAGATCAAGGCCGACACGGCGCTGCCGTTCCGATTTTAGCGTCCGCGGCAGCGTCTACATCATTACAGGTTGGCGCACGATCATCGCGCGCCGGCCGCGACCGGGCATGCGAGCGGCTATACTGCAGTAACAATAACGATCGCGGGGAACGTCATGCCAATCACCTTAATGTACGCGAGTATTTTCGCGATATTCGCACTCGTCCTGAGCTTTCGTGCCGGCAGTTTTCGCGGCAAGGCCGGTATCTCCGTGATGCACGGCGAGCCGACCAACATGGAGCTCGCACAGCGGGTGCGCGTTCACCAGAACTTTCTCGAGTATGTGCCGATGATTCTTATTGCAATGGGAGCGATCGAACTGACGGGCGGCTCGTCGCTGTTCCTGTACGTCGTCGGCGACCTGCTGATCATCGTGCGGATCGCACATGCGTTCGGCCTGCGGTACGACAACATGTCGCATCCGGGCCGGCTGGTCGGTGCGGGCGGCACGGCGCTGATCACGCTCGTCATTGCCGGCTACGGGGTCTGGCTGGCGTCGAGTTCGCTGCTCGCCTAGAAAACCGCAACGAAGCTCACGCGACCGATGCCCAGTGTGCGTCGGTTGCGACCATCGTCAGCACGTCATACTGTGCGACGATCTCGTCGTGCTGGTTCGTCACCTCGGTGTCCCAGCGCACTTCACCGTAGCCGCTGTCGCCGCGGAGCGTTTTCTGCTTGCAGGTCAGTCGCACGCTCAGCGAGTCGCCGTAGTTGACAGGCTGCAGGAAACGAAGGTCGTCGACGCCATAGTTCGCAAGCACCGGTCCGAAATCCGGGTCGACGAACAGGCCGGCGGCGAAAGACACGATCAGATAGCCATGCGCCACCCTGCCATCGAAAAACGGGTTCTTCGCCGCGGCTTCTTCGTCGGTATGCGCGTAAAACGTATCGCCAGTGAATTCGGCGAAGTGGTTGATGTCTTCGAGTGACACCTCGCGCGACTGCGTCAACAGCGTGTCACCGATACGTAGCTGTTCGAACGTCTTGCGGAACGGATGTACGTCACCGGTCAGCTGGTCCGCGCCGCGGACCCATCGATTGCCGATAACGGAGAGCGTCTGCGGCGAGCCCTGAATGGCAGTGCGCTGCATGTAGTGTTTGACGCCGCGGACGCCGCCCATTTCTTCGCCGCCCCCGGCACGTCCGGGACCGCCGTGCACGAGATGCGGCAGCGGTGAGCCATGGCCTGTCGACTCGGCCGCGCAGTGCCGATCGATGACCAGCATGCGGCCGTGATATGCAGCCGTGCCGAGCACGAGCTGGCGGGCTATGGCGTTGTCGTTGGTGAAGATCGAGCCGGCAAGGCTGCCTTCGCCGAGTCGGGCGAGTTCGATCGCTTCGTCGAGGGTGTCGTAAGGCAATACCGTGCTGACGGGCCCGAAGGCCTCGACTGAATGCACGGCGGAAGACGACAGCGGCTTTTCGCAATGCAGCAGGGTCGGCATGAAGAACGCGCCTTTTTGCGCGTCGGCATCGACGACATCAAAGTCGTCCTTGCCGCCGAATACGATGTTTGCGTCCCGCGACAGGTCGCGGATGCGTTCGCGCACCTCGTCGCGCTGCCCCTGGCTGGCCAGCGCTCCCATGTCGACGTCGCGGTTCGCCGGGTTACCGACGCGTATGTTGCCGAGTGCGGTCGACAGCGCGCGCACCAGATCGGCTGCGAACGCCGCCGGCGCGATGACGCGCCGAATCGCCGTGCATTTCTGCCCGGCTTTGCTGGTCATCTCGCGCTTTACTTCCTCGACGTACAGGTCGAACTCGGGCGTGCCAGGCGCCGCGTCCGGGCCGAGGATCGACGCGTTCAGCGAGTCGGTTTCCGCGGTAAACGCGACCGACTCGGAGATGACGCGCGGGTGCTGCTGCAATTTTTCGGCGGTCGACTTCGAGCCGGTGAACGCGATCGTGTCCTGGCAGTTGAGATGATCGAACAGGTCGCCGACGCCGCCGCAGATCAGCTGCAGGCTGCCTGCCGGCAGGATGCCGGACTCGTGAATACTGCGAACCACGCGTTCGGTCAGGTAGGCGGTGCTCGACGCCGGCTTGACGATCGCCGGCACGCCGGCGAGTAACGCCGGTGCGAGCTTTTCGAGCATGCCCCAGACCGGAAAGTTAAAGGCATTGATGTGGACGGCAGCGCCGAGTTTCGATGTGTAGATGTGCTGCCCGACGAACGTGCCGTTCTTCGACAGCATCTCGGGCGGCCCATCGAGGTAGACCGTGTCGTTCGGCATTTCGCGGCGGCCTTTGCTCGAAAACACGAACAGCGTCGAAATGCCGCCGTCGATATCGATCCAGCTGTCGCTTCTCGTCGCGCCGGTCTCGGTCGAGAGTTCGTAGAAAGCCTGCTTGTGCTCGGTCAGGTACTTGGCAAGCGCCTTCAGCATGTCGCCGCGCTCGTGGAACGTCAGCTTGCGGAGGTTGGCGCCGCCGACCCGGCGGGCATGATCGAGCATGGCGGCGAAATCGATGCCGTCGCTGGACAGCGTGGCAACCGGCTCGCCGGTCACTGCGCTGGAGAGAGTCTTGCCGGAGCCGCCGCCGTCCAGCCAGCGGTCGGCGACGAGATTACCGAGTTTCACAAACGAAGCTCCTGTGACGGCCCGCGCGCAAAACCCGGGACCGGTAGGGATACAAAAGTAAATAATATTTGAATTTTTCTGTATCGCATTGTACGGTCGCCGGCAGTGAAAGCAAGCGGTACCCCCATGGCTGTCGACACTGCGTGCGAAAACCTGCTGGATGAATTTCGGGCGCGCCCGACCATTCGGGCCGGGTCTTTGATCACGACCGTGTTCGGCGACGCGATCGCACCGCGCGGCGGGTCGTTGTGGCTCGGTAGCCTGATACGCGTCATGGCCGATTTCGGCATCAGCGAACGGCTCGTGCGCACGTCCGTTTTTCGGTTGGCGAGCGACGGCTGGCTGCAGTCTCAGCAGGTCGGTCGCCGAGCGTATTACAGCCTGACCGATGACGGCCGTGAACGCTTCCGCGCGGCGACCCATCGCATTTACCGACCACCCTCGGACACCTGGGACGGCGACTGGGCGCTGGTGCTGCTCAACAACCTCGCACCGGAGCACAGCGATGCGGCCCGCCGCGAGCTCGGCTGGCTGGGCTTCGGCGCCGTCACCAAGAATCTGCTTGCACACCCGGCACCCGATGTCGACGATCTGCAGGCGACGCTGAAACGTCTTGGAATTTCGGCGGATGCGATTGTCATCACCGGCCATACCGTGCACAGCGATGACGCAATGCGCAGGTTGGCACACAGAACCTGGAATCTCGACGACATCGACCGGCGTTACGCAGTCTTCGTGGATCGTTTCGAGCCTGTGCGCCAGTCGGCGGGACGCAAAGCATCGTTTTCGCCAAAGACCGCGTTCCTCGTTCGTACGCTGCTGATCCAGGAATACCGCAAGGTACTGCTGCGCGATCCGAAGCTGCCGCGCGAGATGTTGCCCGACGGATGGCACGGCA
>JBFIQH010000148.1:0-7700 GCA_041609735.1 Woeseiaceae bacterium
GAAAACACGACATCGACGCTGTGATCGGCGAACGGCAACTCGCGCGCGTCGGCTTTGACGAACGACGACCGGGTAAACCAGAGGCGGCGCCTGCGGCAGCGCTCCAGCATGCCCTGCGAACGATCAACGCCGATGATGCGTGCGCCACGAAACTGTTTCGCGAGCGGCCGTATTGCTGCACCGGTCCCGCAGCCGAGGTCGACGACGGTACCCGCCTCCACGGTCATCGGCTGCAGCCGTGAGAAGAGGCCGTCCCTCGTCAGCGCGTGCAGGAAGTCGGCCTCGTCGAAGGTGGCTGCGGCACGGTCGAAGCGGCGTTCGACCGCCGCGCTGTCGATGGCGTAGGGGTTATCCAAGGTGTCGGGTGGCGAGTAGTCCTGTTCGCACAACCTAGCATGGAATCTCTGCGCTTTGCGCCGATTCCGGGGCTGCGTAGAGCACGGCTGCGGCGACATGCTCGATCGACATGCTTTCCTCGTTACTGGCAAGAGCTCGTCCGGCAGTCAGGCAAGCTGCATTGCGATTGCTGCACGAAGCGATCCCGCGCAGCTGCGTTTTCTGCGGCGAAATCGGGGAGCCGGACGGTCGCGCGGTCTGCAACGGCTGTTTCGAGGACCTGCCGTGGCTTGAGAATCCGTGCCCGACCTGCGCGATGCCACTTGGCAAGCCGCTCGCCGATGGCGTCGTCTGCGGCGCTTGCCAGGCGGATCCGCCACCGTTCGTGCGCAGCGTCGTCGCCCTCGACTACAGCTTTCCTATCGACGCCGCGATCCGGCGTTTCAAATTTCATGGCCGGCTGCAGTATGCGCCGGCATTCGCCGAAATCCTGCTCGAGGTCAGCCACCGGCTGCCGGGGGATGTCGACGCCCTGCTGCCGGTGCCGCTGCATCGCTGGCGTCACATGCGCCGCGGGTTCAACCAGGCGGCGGAGCTCGCAAGGCCCCTCGCCCGGCGGATCGGTCTGCCGCTGGTCGGCAACGTCCGCCGCTGTGCCGCAACGCCGTATCAGTCCGGGCTCGACGCGCGGCAACGCCGCCGAAATCTCGCGTTGGCGTTCGATGTCCGAGGCTCGATCAGCGCAAGGCACGTCGCGATCGTCGACGATGTCGTAACCACCGGCGCAACCTGCCGCGAGCTCGCGGCAGCTGTCCGCGAACGTGGTGCCTTGCGGGTCAGCATCCTCGCGCTTGCCCGGGCATGAATGTCCTGTGCGGGACAGCAGGCGGCAAGCAAGCGACAGAACGCGATGTTCGCTACTTGTTGCGGATTTCCTGCATGGCTTCGTTCATCTTGAAAAATACGATGAACAGTTCGCACCAGATGCGCGCAAAAACCAGTCCCGCCAGCGTGCCGATAAATGCGGTTATGCCGCCGCCATTGAAGGTATAGACCAGGCCGCCAACGCCGATGCCGAGCAGCAACAGCCAGTAGACGATGGTAATGATCTTGGGTGTAATCATTTTGTCGAGAAAAAGTATGTCGCGCATGCGAGTCTCCTTGGTTTTTCTTATTGCCCGCGCTCACTGGTGCATCGGCGAGCGCGGGCCCTGAACGCGAAGTAGCGGGCGTGCGTCAGGCAGGCGTCGGCCAGGCGAACTCCGGTCGCAGGCCTTCGTAAACCGGCCTTCCGTCCTGCGGCCGCGGCACGCCGGTGTCGGGGTCGTAAAACGCGTGATAGGTTGCCGGCAACTTCTTTGCGTCGAAACCCATCAGGTTCGGCACGACAGCCCGAATGCGTCGCTGCTTGTCGTCGAGCATGATCGGCGTGCCGCAGTCGGCACAGACGCACAGCTCCAGCGGTCCGTCCGGATTCTGGTCGTTGAACGGCTGGCGCTTGAGTTTCTTTTCCTTTTCGACAACGAGGTCACCGTGACGAAAAAAAACGACGTGCGTGGTCTCTTGTCCCGTGACTCGCTTGCAGACTGAGCAGTGACAGGTGTGGTTGTCGACGGGATCTCTGTCGGCGTGGGTGTGCACGTGGTCACAGCCGCCAACGTATTTGTGGGCCATGGTTTGGTACCTCTTATTGGTGAGATTTCATAGGCTTGGCAATGGCATGCCGAAGTGGTTCACCAGCATGCCGCTCACGAAGTATAGGAGAGATTCCGGCGTCTGCCGGATCCGGGGAACGGAGCGCTAGGCCGGGCTGAAGGTGTAGTGCAGCACGATACCGATGAAGACGACGAGGCCGATGAGGTGATTGTGCAGGAACGCCCTGAAGCAGCCGGCCGGCTGGCGGTCGCGGGCGAGCCACTGGTGGTAGGCCATCAGTCCCGCGGCAGCACCCAGCGACAGGTAGTACCACAAGCCGAGATTCGCACGCAGACCGACGAACACCAGCGCCATCAGCATGACGACCTGCAGCCCGCCGATGACGAACAGGTCGGCGTCGCCGAACAGCAGCGCCGTCGACTTGACGCCGATCTTGCGATCGTCGTCACGGTCGACCATCGCATAAAACGTGTCGTAGATGACGGCCCAGATCAGCGCCGCGCCGAACACGATCCACGCCAGCTGCGGCACCGTGCCCGTCTGCGCGGCAAACGCCATCGGCACGGCCCAGCCGAATGCGGCGCCGAGTATGAACTGCGGGATCGAGACGTAACGCTTGATGAACGGGTAAATGATCGTCAGAACCGCGCCGACGACGGCAAGCATCTGCGCCTGGCGATTCAGCATCGTCGCAAGACCAATTGCGATCAGGCCAAGAGCAACAAACAGCGTCAGTGCCTCTATCGGCGCGACGGCGCCGGATGCGATCGGGCGGCTGCGCGTACGCTCGACGTATGGGTCTATGTTGCGGTCTGCGTAGTCGTTCAGCACACAGCCGGCGGAACGCATAATGAATACCCCGAGCACGAAGATCACGAACAGCCCCTGGTCCGGGTGTCCTTCGCCGGCCAGCCACAAAGCCCACAGCGTCGGCCACAGGAGCAGCCAGACGCCGATCGGCTTGTCGACGCGCATCAGCCTGCCGTAATTGCGCAGCTGCGCCCTGAGCCCGGGCGGAAGCAATCCCTGTTTGCGATCAGCCATACGGCGGCATCTTACTGTGTCGGGTGAACATGAGCAGCAACGAGCTACACTTTTCCGTACCGGTTTGCGTCGGCGAGCCAGCGGCGCACGATCGCGGCGGCGCTGGCCGGCGCATCGCGGCGAATCGTTTCGGCGGCCATTTGCACGCGCGGCATTAGCTCGGCGTCACGCACGAGATTCGCGACGCGGTAATCGGGGAGGCCCGTTTGCCGCGTGCCGAGTAATTCGCCGGGTCCGCGCAGCTCGAGGTCACGTTCGGCGACGATGAAGCCGTCGTTCGTTTCGCGCAGCACCGCGAGCCGGCTTTTCGCAACCCGGCCCAGCGGTGGCTTGTATAACAACACGCAGTGACTCTGGATTGCGCCACGCCCTACGCGGCCGCGCAGCTGGTGCAGCTGTGACAGGCCCATGCGTTCGGCATTCTCGATGATCATCAGGCTCGCATTAGGCACGTCAACACCGACCTCGATGACCGTCGTCGCGACGAGCAGCTGTATCAGTCCTTCCTTGAATGCCTGCATGCCCCGCTCTTTCTCGGCCGATTTCATGCGGCCGTGCACGAGGCCGACGCGCACATCCGGCAACGCCTCGGTCAGCATCCCGTAGCTTTTTTCGGCGGCTTCAAAGTCTAGCGTTTCCGATTCCTCGATCAGCGGGCAGACCCAGTACGCCTGCTGCCCGGCTGCACACGCCGAACGCACACGTTCTATGACGTCGGCACGGCGTGCGTCGGGCACGGCGATGGTCGTGATCGGCTGCCGGCCTGGCGGCAGCTCGTCGATGATCGACGTGTCGAGGTCGGCGTAGGCGGCCATCGCCAACGTGCGCGGAATCGGCGTTGCGGTCATGACGAGCTGGTGCGGGTGGCCGGCGTCGCCGATGCCCTTGTCGCGCAATGCCATGCGCTGGTGCACGCCGAAGCGATGCTGCTCGTCGATGACGACCAGCCCCAGCCGTTTGAAAGAAACGCCCTCCTGGAACAGCGCGTGAGTGCCGACGACGATCTTCGCGCTGCCGCTTTCGATACCTTCGAGCGCTTCGCGACGTGCAACGGTGCGCTGGCTCCCGGACAGCCACGCAGGCTCGAGCCCCAGCGGGCGAAACCAGCCGGAAAAACTGCGCCAGTGCTGTTCGGCGAGCAGCTCCGTCGGCGCCATGATCGCCGCCTGCACCCCCGACGACACGGCCTTCAGGCATGCAATCGCGGCGACGACGGTCTTGCCCGAGCCGACGTCGCCCTGGATCAGCCGCATCATCGGGTGTGGCTCTTCGAGGTCCGACAGTATCTCGTCGACAACCCGCTGCTGCGCCTTCGTCAGGTTGAATGGCAGATCGCGAATGAACGCACTGACATCATCGCTTCCGCCGCTCAGCGGCAGCGCAGCAACACTGTCAGCGAGGGCACGAAGATTTTTCAGCGACAGGTAGTGCGCGAGCAGTTCCTCGAACGCGAGCCGCTGCTGGCAGGGATGCTTGCCGGCCTGTATCAGATCGACGTCTGCGTCCTTCGGCGGTCGATGCAGGTAATGAATGGCATCGGCGAGTGTCGGCAGCTTGAGTTTCTCGAGTATCGACGCCGGCAACAGTTCGACCGGCGGCGACTCGTGCATCCGCGCCAGCGCCTGGTCGGTCAGGTTGCGCAGCCGCCCCTGCTGCACGCCCTCGGTGGACGGGTAAATCGGCGTCAGCCGGTCGTTGATCGTCGGGTCCTGCGATTCACGCAGCAGCCGGTACTCCGGGTGAATCATCTCGAGACCGCCCAGGCCCTTGCGCACCTCGCCGAAACAGGTGACGTGCGCTGCGGTGCGGAACTGCGCCGCCTGGGATTTCGAAAAGTGAAAAAACCGCAGCGTCAGCTGGCCCGAACCGTCGCCGATGCGTACGAGCAGGTTGCGCCTGCCTCGATACACCGTTTCGGCCAACAGGACTTCGCCGGTGACGAGGCAGCGTATGCCCGGCGTCAGCGCGCCGAGCTTGATCAGCTGCGTACGGTCCTCGTAACGCAGCGGCAACAGGAAGAGCAGGTCTTCGACGCGGTAGACGCCGAGGCGCTCGAGTTTCTTCGCGAGCGCGGGGCCTACACCGTTGAGATCAGTAAGTGCGTCGGCGGACACTACAAAGCAAGTATGGCATCCGCCTCGACGTCAACGCCCTTCGGCAGCGACGCGACACCGACAGCGGCGCGTGCCGGAAAGGGTGCATCGAAGTACTCCTCCATAACCGTGTTGATGGCCCCGAAGTTGTCGAGGTCGGTCAGGAAGATCGTCAGCTTGACGATATCGGCGAGACTGCCGCCGGCGGCTTCGGCGACGGCCGCGAGGTTGTCGAACACGCGCCGCGCGCGGGCCTCGAAATCGCCGTCGACGACGGCCATCGTTTCCGGGTCCAGCGGTATCTGGCCGGACAGGAACACCAGGTCGCCGACCCGTATTGCCTGGGAATAAGTGCCAATCGCGGCGGGCGCCGCGTTACTGGCAATCGCTTTCTTGCTCATCTTGGCTCCGGTTTCGGTGACTTTTTCTTAAGCGCAATCCCGTGACACGCGAATGACATTCGGCATCTTGCGAACGTTGCGCATGATCTCGGCGAGATGACGGCGATTTTTTACCTGTAGCTGGAACGACAGCATCGAGCAGTCTTCGTGGCGGCCGAGCACCTCGACCTGCTCGATGTTCGAGCCGCAGTCGCCGATGGTTGCAGCAACCTCGGCAAGCACGCCGGGCTTGTTGTGTGTATCCGTCGTTATCTGGCTCGTGAACTCGCGATCGATGTTCTTCTCCCAGGTCACGGCAATCCATTTCTCCGGCTGCTTGCGGAAGTTCGACAGGTTGCCGCAGGTCGTGCGATGAATGACGACGCCGCGCCCCGAGCTGAGATACCCCATGACTGCGTCGCCGGGTATCGGATAGCAGCATTTCGCATAGCTGACGACCATGCCCTCGGTGCCGGCGATGACAAGACTCGCCTGATCCCGCGCCTTGACGTCGTCCTCGTTGACGCCGAGCAGGAAGCGCGCGGTCAGCGGCGCAAGGCGCTCGCCGAGACCGATTTGCTCGAACAGCTCCGCCGAGTTGTTGAGGCCGAATTCCTGCATCGCTGCATTCATGCGCGTCTTGCCGACCTTCCTCAGTGACGAGTTCAGGTCCTTGAGCGAGCGGTCCAGCAGGCGCTTGCCGAGATCGATCGATTCGGTCGAACGCAGATTCTTCATGTAGTGACGAATCGCGGTACGGGCCTTCGCCGTGCGCACGAAAGTAAGCCAGTTAGGGTTCGGCTTCGCGCCCTTCGCCGTGACGATCTCGACGGTCTGGCCGTTGGCGAGCGGCGTGCGCAACGGCACGAGGCCGCGGTCGACTTTCGCGGCGACGGTGCGGTTGCCGACGTCGGTGTGTACCGCGTAGGCAAAGTCGACGGTGGTCGCGCCTTTCGGCAGCGGCATGATGTCGCCTTTCGGCGTGAATACGTAAATTTTGTCCGGGAACAGGTCGACCTTGACGCTCTCGAGAAACTCCTCGGACGAGCCCGTCTCCTGCAGTTCTGCGAGTTTCGACAGCCACTCGCGCGCGCGGCGCTGCGGTGTTGCGTCCACCTTGTCATCGGCCTTGTACTGCCAGTGCGAGGCGACGCCCGATTCAGCAACGCGATCCATATTGCGAGTCCGTATCTGTACCTCGAGCGGTAGTCCCTTCGGGCCGAACAGTGTCGTGTGCAGCGACTGATAGCCGTTGATGCGCGGGATCGCGATGTAGTCCTTGAAGCGACCCGGCATCGGCTTGTACAAACCGTGGACGATGCCGAGCGCCTGGTAGCAGGTGCTGACGTCGTCGACGATGATGCGAAAACCGTACACGTCGACGACGTCCGACAGCAGCCGCTTTTTCTCGGCCATTTTCTTGTAAACGCTGTACAAGTGTTTCTCGCGCCCGAGAACCTCAGCCTCGATGCCGTCGTCCTTCAGCGCGGTGACGAACTCCTCGGATATTTTCTTGACGATCTGCCGCTGGCTGCCCTTGCTCTGTTTCAGCGCGCGATCGAGAACACGATAGCGCATCGGGTACAAATGCTTGAAGCCGAGATCCTCGAGTTCGACTTTCATGCGATTGATGCCGAGCCGGTTCGCGATCGGCGCATAGATGTCGAGCGTCTCGCGCGCGATGCGACGGATCTTGTCCTGTGGCATCGCCGACAGCGTTTTCATGTTGTGCAGGCGGTCGGCGAGCTTGACGAGGATGACACGGATGTCCTCGATCATCGCCAGCATCATTTTTCGAAAGCTTTCCGCCTGCGCTTCAGCGCGCGAACGAAACTGGATCTGATCGAGCTTGCTGACGCCGTCGACGAGTGTTGCGACTTCGGCACCGAACTGTTCTTCGATTTCTTCCAGCGACGCCTCGGTGTCCTCGACGGTGTCGTGCAGGATTGCGGCGATGATCGCCTGAGAATCGAGGCGCAGCCTGGCGAGTTCCTGCGCGACGGCGATCGGGTGCGTGATGTACGGCTCGCCCGTCTTGCGGGTCTGGCCTTCGTGCGCGTCCTTGCCGAATTCGTAGGCCTCGATGATCTTCTCGATCTGGTCGGCCGGCATGTAGGACTGGAGGGTGCTGACGAGCCGCGACAGCCCGTGGTAGCGCCGTTCGGCGCCGGGCAGTTTCGCAAACAATGTC
>JBFIQH010000149.1:0-7655 GCA_041609735.1 Woeseiaceae bacterium
AGTCATAGCCTCCGATGCCAATGACCCGCGCGTTAGCTATAACGTGGACTCAGCGGGGCTACCCTCGCCGTTCGACCCTGACTCGTTCCGCAAAGTGGGCGACAGACTGCATATCGACTATCACGGCGGAGCGGCATGGGCGGGCATCTGGTTTGCCGCTGGCTACAGCGAAGGTGAACGATGGAGCCCCGACTATTCGACGTACACGACAATCGTGCTGGAACTAAAGGGCGACGCCGGCGGCGAGAAGATTATCGTCAATATGGAGGACAGGGACGATCCGGGCGACGGAACCTCCACACGCTATGAGCTGGAGCTCAATGATCAATGGCAAATCTATGAAATCGACCTGGCCGAATTCGAGACCGCGGACCTGACCATCCTGTCCGTACCCTTGGGGTTCGTGTTTCTCGACGGCCCGGTGTCGTTTTCGATACGGAATGCACGGTTCGTCAAGCGAGATTGACCGGCGCATGAGCGTGGCGGCCTCTTGCCGCTTTGTATCTTCAGGTTTCATCGCGACATTCCTGCTTGCAGTCCGATCGCGCGGCAACGACACTAAACGGCCCAGCTTCCTGGTCTCCCGGCACAGACCCGATGAAACGTCTACTGATCACCGCCGCAGCGCTCGTGTCATACCCGGCGCTGGCCCTCGACGCGCCGCCGGTCAATGTCGGCATGGCCGAAGAGCGGCCCATTGTCCGCACGTTGCGCGTCAGCGGCTCAGTGACGTCGCCGAACGCCGCGATGCTGTCGCCATCGGTCGGCGGCCTCGTCGCGCGGCTCAATGTCGATGCCGGCGACCGGGTCGAAGCCGGCGACGTTCTTGTTGAGCTGGATGCCGAACTGCAAAGACTGGAGCTGAAGCGCCGCGAGGCCGAGCTGCGGCAGGCGGAGGCGGCCCTGGCCGACTCGCGCCGCCGGCTCGACGAAGCCGAGCGCGTGCGCAGCTCGAATGCCATTGCCGAGAGCGAGATCGAATCTCGCCGCGCGACGGCTGAACGCGACGCCGCGGCACTGGCGGCGGCGCAGGCGGCCGTGCAGCAGCAGCGCTCCATCGTCGGTCGTCTGTCAGTGAAAGCGCCGTTCGCCGGCGTCATTAGCCAGCGGCTGGCGGCCGTCGGCGAGTGGGTCAATCCCGGCGACGCGCTGGTCGAACTGATCGAAACGGACAACCTGCGCTTCGACTTCCGGGTGCCGCAGGAATACTACGAGGACATTTCACTGCAAACGGCCGTGGAGCTGGCATCGGACGCGGCACCGGGATTTCGCGCCGACGGTCGCATCATTGCCGTCGTGCCGGTCAAGGACGCCGGCTCACGGACCTTTCTCGTGCGCGTCGAGGCGAATGGCGGCAAGCATGCCGCGGTAACGCCCGGGATGTCCGCTCGCGGTATCCTCAAGGTGGACGCGAAACGCACCGGCGTCGTCGTATCCCGAGATGCGCTGCTGCGCTACCCGGACGGCCGTCATGTCGTCTGGATCGTCGACGGGACCCAGGAAATACCGGTGGTGCGCGAACGGCCGGTCGAGACCGGGCTGATGTTCGATGGCCTGGTCGAGATTCGCACCGGCATCCGCGCGGGCGATCTCGTCGTGACGCGCGGCAACGAAACCCTGCAGGAAGGGCAGCAGGTCAGTATTCAATAGCGGGTTGAGGACCATGAACGTGTTCGAAGCCATCGTACGCAACGGCATCCTGATGACGGTCGCCGCGCTGATCATCGGCGTGCTCGGCGTGCTGGCGGCGTTCCGGGTCCCGGTGCAGATGATTCCCGATCTCGAGGTGCGAACGATCTCGGTGCAGACATCGTGGCCCGGCGCAACACCGCAGGATGTCGAGAAAGAGATCCTGATCGAGCAGGAAGAGTACCTGCGCAATATCCCGAACCTGCAGCGGCTCGAAGCAACGGCGTCGAGCGGCCGCGCGACGATCGAGCTCGATTTTCCGTTCGGCGTCGACATCACAGAGACGCTGATACGCGTCAACAATGCGCTCAACCAGGTGCCGTCCTACCCGGTCAACGTCGACGAGCCGCGCGTGTTCGCGAGTTCGTTCTCCGCCAACTCGTTCATGTACTTCGCGATCTTTCCCGAGGAAGGCAACCCGCGCGGTCTCGACATGGACATGATGCGCGACTACATCGAGGACAACGTCCGCACCCGCCTGTCCGGCGTGCCCGGCGTCTCGGAGATCAACGTCTGGGGCGGCGCGGAGCGGCAAGTGCGGATTCTTGTTGACGCAGCGCGGCTCGCGGACCGGCGCCTGACCGTCGGCGACGTGCGCGATGCAATACGAAGGCGCAACCAGGACGTGTCCGGCGGCGAGATCGAGAGCGGCAAGCGGCGCTACCTGTTGCGCACGGTCGGCCGTTACGACGACCTGCAGACGCTCCGGGAAACGATCGTCGATCGCCGCGGCGACGTGCTGATACGGCTCGAAGACATCGCAGAGGTCGAGTTCGACCACTTCGAGATCAGTAACCTGTCATTCTTCAACGGCGAGCCGCAAATCACGCTCGCCGTCAATCGCGAACCCGGCTCGAACGTCATCGACATCAAGTACGCCGTCTTCGACGAGGTCGAGGCGGTGCAGCGTGAATTGCTTGCGCCGGCCGGCATGCGCATTTCGCTGATGGCCGAGGATGCCGGTTACGTCGAGGCGTCGGTGCGCAACGTCTGGATCAACCTTGGCCTCGGCGCGATCCTCGCGACGCTCGTCATGTACCTGTTCCTGCGTTCGGCGCGCGCGACGGCCGTCGGCGTCATCGGCGTGCCGCTGTGCACGATCGCCGCGTTCATCGGGCTGTTGCTTACCGGCCGCACGATCAATGTCATATCGCTCGCCGGCGTTGCGTTTGCGATCGGCATGACGCTCGATAACAGCATCGTCGTCATCGAGAGTATCGAGCTGGCCAGGCGGCGCGGGCTGGATCGTATCCGCGCCGCGGTCGAGGGCGTCAGCAGTGTCTGGTCGGCCGTGCTGGCATCCACGCTGACGACAATACTGGTTTTCACGCCGGTGCTGTTCATCCGCGAGGAGGCCGGGCAGCTGTATTCCGACATCGCAATCGCGATATCGGCATCGATCCTGGCGTCGATGCTCGTCGCGATCACGCTGATACCGACGGCCAGCGCGCGGCTCGAGTTCGGCACCGAGAACCTGAAGCCGTCCGCCACGGCGGAATCGATTCGCAACTGGATACTCTCGCACGTCAATACCATCATCAGTACCTCACGCGCGCGCTGGACTACGATCGGCGCCACCGTCGGCCTGAGTGCCGCGGTCATCATCCTGCTGACGCCGCCGGCCGAATACCTGCCGGAGGGCGAAGAGCCAAAAGTCTTCGCGGCGATGAACGCGCCGCCGGGATACAACATCGAGACGATGGCAGGCATCGGGCTCGACGTGCAGGATTACTTCCTGCCGTATGTGGGTAGTGATCCCACTCGCTTCGACGACGGCGAGTCGCCGGTGCCCGCGATGAAGTACCTGAGTCTCCGCATCGATCCCGGCGGCATGCGCATCATCTCCGAGCCCGTCAATGCAGCGCACATCAATGCACTGATGGACGCGATCACGGCAAAGTACCGCACGTATCCCGGCATGCGCGCGTTCGCCGCCCGCGGCTCGATCATCAGCAGCAACGATGGCGGCACGCGCAGCATCAACCTCGATATCTCCGGCCCGAACCTCGCCGTCATCTACGACACGGCGCTCGCGGCCTACCGCCGGGCGCAGGACGTGTTCGAGAACCCGCGCATCCAGTCGACGCCGTCGTCGCTGTCGCTGGCGCAGCCGCTGGTCGAAATACGGCCGGACTGGAACCGGGTGGCCGAACTCGGCATGGATGCCGGCGACGTCGGCTACACGGTGGCCGCGCTGACGGACGGCGCGTTCGTCGACGAGTTCTTCCAGGCCGACGACAAGATCGACATTTACCTGTACGGCAGCTCGGGCGGAAGCACCGACCTTGACGAGCTCGGCGAAGTACCGGTCTTCACGCCGCAGGGCACGGTCTTGCCGTTGTCGGCGATCGCCTCGATCGAGGAGACCGTCAACACGAGCACGGTGCGTCGCGTCAACGGCCGGCGAACGGTGACGCTGAATATCATCCCGCCGCCGACGATACCCCTGGAAACCGGCGTCGACATCGTGCGCAATGACGTCGTTGCTTACCTGCGGGACAGCGGCAGCGTTCCGCAGACGATCAACATCGACATTTCCGGCGCCAGCGATCAGCTCGACGCGACGAAAGCGGCGCTGGCCGCGAACTACCCGGTTGCGCTGGTCATCGTGTTCCTGCTGCTGGTTGCGATCTTCCGCCACTGGGGCTACCCGCTGCTGATCATGACGACGATCCCGCTCGGCATCGCCTGCGGCATCGTCGGGCTCGCGCTGCTGAACGGCGTCGGCGCGCTGCTGCCGCTGGTCGGGCTTAACCCGGTGCACCAGTCCTTCGACATGATCTCGATGCTCGGCTTCCTGATCCTGATGGGCACGGTCGTCAACAACCCGATCCTGATCGTCGACCGGGCGATCCGCTTCGCCGAAGAAACCGGCGCATCGGCGCTCGAGGCCGTCAATCATGCGGTCGACGTCCGGCTGCGCCCGATCGCGATGTCGACGCTGACGACGATTTGCGGTCTGTCGCCGCTGGTGTTCATGCCGGGCGAGGGCACCGAGCTCTATCGCGGCGTCGGCGTCATCGTGCTGTTCGGCATCATCGGTGCCGCGATCGTCTCGCTGACGATGCTGCCGGCGCTAACGGTCACCGCGCTCGACTGGCGCCGCGAGTCGCTGGCGCCGGCAACGGATACTGCGTAACGGTTTTGACTGATCTCGCTAGCGGCGGAACTGGTAGCGCAGGCCCATCGCGACGCCGGAACCGCGAACCGACGGGTTCGCGTCTTCGTACTCGTTGTAGCGGACCTCGAGTAAGGCCCACAGCCGCTCGCTGATCCTGACGTTCAGTTCGGGTTCGACGACCCAGCGGTTGTCGCCGGCGTCGACGACGTTGTAGTCAGCGAATCCCTTGACGTGTACCCGATCCGTTATCGGCAGATTGAAGATCAGGCTCGCCTGGCCGCCGTCGTCGTCGGATTCGTAGGGAAAGGCACGCCACTGCAGCCAGCCGGTTTTGCCGCCGCCGGCCAGCCATGGCAAGGGCAGGTCATGCCGGTAAGTGAAGCCGATGCGCACGAGATCATTGCCGCTTCCCGACAGCGCGTTCAGCTCCGCCTGGAATCCGAGGCCGGATATTCCGGTCACGCGGCCGACGCCGGCATGCGACAACCGGTATTCGGAGAAAGATCGGGTCAACGCGAGGCTGTCATCGTCGTGATCGCCGTGAAAGTCGGTGAATCCCCACAGTGTGAATCCGAGAGGCAATCGGTTCGAGGAAATGCCGACGGCCGCGGTCGTAAATGCCCGGCTGTCGAGATAGTAGGCGCCCGAAAGCTGGACGGGCGACGATTCATCCGCTCGAACCGGGTTGCCCGGTGCCAGCGCCGCTAACCCGAGCACCGGGAGCAGCCATGCTGCGATCCGCGTCATCATTACAAACAGGTATCGGCGGCGGGCTACGCGTCTTTAACGTTCGGCCGGCGAAACGACGCCAGGACGGTCGTCGGGTGCAGCAGCTGGCAACGATCGGTGTCGTTATCGATCCGGTAAGTACCAGATCGGCGACGACCAGGCCATTTCCTGGATGACCTTGGGTACGTCGGAGTCCTCGCTGCAGACGTCGGGACGGTCCTCGGCGTCGATGCGCAGGCAATCCAGCAGGCTCCAGCGGGGGCTCGGATTCTCGATGGCCCGCAGGTAATAGTAAGCAGGTTCCGCCGGATCGAAATCGGGGTCCTCGAAGACGGCACACAGTTCCTCATGACCGTCGCCGTGTCGCTCGCCGGTGTCGAGGTCGACACCCGCGCCGTTGTCGGGCGTGCCGTCCACGGTATGCACCCGGTAGCGTTTGCGCCCATCGGCATCGAGCCAGCCCTTGATGATCTGCAGTTGCTGCAGTGGCGCGGAGCCGGATGTATCAGCGCGCGCGATTGCGAGAAAACGCGGTGCTGCGTCGGCTTGCGGCGCCGGCAGATCGGCCCCCATCGGTACGCCGGCAGCGTAACCGCGCCGCACCCTGTCCTCTGCCGTACACAGGCCCTTATCAAATCCCCAGCCGCCGAACAGCCGCGGCTCGATGCGTGGACCGCTGGTGCCGAACACCTCGCGCCGCTCGAGCGCCTCGAAAATTGCATCGCGGGAGTTCTCGACCGCCCATACCCCGGCAAGGCCGCCGGGATTGCCCTCGATGCCGCTGGTCAGGAGCCCCGGCTGCAGCCGTTCGGCTGGCGTTGCCTCCATCGACACATGGCCACGCCAGTTTTGCTCGTCGGTCGCGCCCGGCGTGGACGTGTGGGTATCGGTGGATGCGATAACGCCGAGCTTTGCCGAATTGACACCGAGCTCACGTTCGTCCTCGAGGCCGGACAGCAAATTCGATCGCAGGAAATCCGTTTCGTCGACGCAGCCGCCGCCGAGCATGCCGTCACGCCCGGTCGAGTCGCCGCACTCATCCGTAGTCACCGCGGTGGTTTCCGCCTGCAACTGGCCATCTTGCAAACTGATGCGAGTCGATGTTCGGGTTTGTCCCAGCCGACGCACGGCCTCGAAGTCGCAAAACGCATCGGGTTCGCCGTAAATGGCGGAAAGTCCGTTAATGCACTCCGAATTGCCCTTGTGCTGGAAAATCTCGATGACCGGTTCGTGGTCGAGACGCGCTTCGGCGTGCGAGCGCTGATGCTCGGCCGTCGTTTCATCATGTTCGTGATGGCCGCCAAGCGGTTCGAACATGCGACCGTTCGCGAGGTTACTGTTATGCGGAATCGTCAGCCAGCGGCAGCCGCGGGACTCCGGGCATGCGTCGGCGAGCTGCGACCACAACGCACGGTCCGTCGGCGCCTCGATGTAGCTGACCGGCTCTGCCGGCACGACGCTGTTCCTGAAGATGACGTTGCGGTGGATGTTCGATAGCCCGGGTGTACCCGTGTATTCGTAGCCGACGAAGCTCGTGAAACGGCAGTCGGCACTGCGGTCGTACGCGTCTTCGGCAGCCGTAATCATTTCGCGCCACGGCCCGCGCGACCATTCCCGGCACAGCGCGCCGTCATCGCCGCATAGACCCGCGAAGCGCTGCGGATCCTCGAGATTGACAATCGTGCCCAGCATCAGCATGCCCTGCCGTTCGCTGGAGCGGTAGTCGGCACAGAAGGGCGTTTCGTATTTCGGCGAACCTTCGGTGCGGCAAAGGGCGCGCTCGCCGAGAAACTCGCTGTGGTCGGTGACCGATACAAAATCGAGCGGTCGGTCGATTCGGATCGTGCCGGCCGGGTTGCCCTCGGCATCCAGCGGGAAAAACGGTATCGCCTCGCCCTTGGCGAAGCGATGCGCGTGGTCCGGGTAGGTTTCTAGGCTGTTGGCCGCGGCGTCGAAGGAATAGGCGCTGTGGACATGCAGGTCGCCGAACAGCGCGGTGCGCTCGGGCGTGTAGTCGCGGCAGGGTTCGCGCTCTTCGGTGTATGTCACGAGCCGCGGTGACTGCGCCGGGCCCTCGGAATTCTTATTACAGGCGGCAGTAACAACGGCCGCAAGC
>JBFIQH010000150.1:0-7638 GCA_041609735.1 Woeseiaceae bacterium
AAGTGCTGCAGTTCCTGTTCCAGGAACAATGGCAGCGACTGCGGCAGTACGCCAACGAATCCGGCGTGCGCTTGTTCGGCGACATGCCGATCTGCATCGCACTCGACAGCGCGGACGCCTGGGCCAACCGCGAAATTCTGCGCATCGACAAGGACGGCCGTCCCGATCACGTCGCCGGTGTGCCGCCGGACTATTTCAGTGAGGACGGCCAGCTCTGGGGTAACCCACTGTATGACTGGGATATGCACGCGAAGACCGGCTACCAGTGGTGGATCGACCGGCTGCAGGCGTCGACCGAATTGGCGGATATCGTGCGTATCGATCATTTCCGCGGCTTCGAGGCGTACTGGTCGGTGCCGGCGAACGCCAGCACCGCCCGCGACGGCGCCTGGGAGCCGGGCCCCGGCGACGCGATCTTCGAAGCCATGAAGAAGGCGCTCGGCAACCTGCCGATCGTCGCCGAGGATCTTGGCGTCATTACGCCCGAGGTCGAGGCCCTGCGGGACCGCCACCAGATTCCGGGCATGGTCGTGCTGCAATTCGACATCATCGAAGACGACTTCGATCTCGATGACGTGCCCGAGAACAGCGTCTGCTACACGGGCACCCACGACAACGATACGACGCTGGGCTGGTTCATGGGCAGCGCCGGCGATACGCGCACGCCCGAGGCAATACGCGCGGCGCAGGAAGCCGTGCTGCGCGTCACCGGCGGCACGCCGGAAACGGTTGCAATGGATATGGTTCGCGTGGCATTTTCGACGCCCGCTCACCTCGCCGTTGCTCCCATGCAGGATTACCTCGGGCTCGGCTCCGAGGCCCGGATCAACACCCCCGGCAAATCGAGCAATAACTGGCGCTGGCGGGTGCAGGAATCACAATTAAGTGACGATCTTTGCAACAATATTGCTGATACTGTAAGTAGGTCAGGCAGGGAGTTGCAGAATGATCGATTCCAAAAACACTAGCGACCAAAGATTCGTCAGCCGCCTCACCCGCGATACCGTCGCCCTGATACTGGCCGGCGGCCAGGGGTCGAGACTTTACGAACTCACCAACTGGCGCGCAAAACCCGCACTGTATTTCGGCGGCAAGTTCCGCATCATCGATTTCCCCCTGTCGAACTGCATTAATTCCGGCGTGCGCCGCATCGGTGTGCTGACGCAGTACAAGGCGCATTCGCTGATACGCCACCTCGTCCACGGCTGGTCCTGGTTCCAGGGTGCGCAGCGCGAATTCGTCGAGATTCTGCCCGCGTCGCAGCGGGTCGGCGGCGAGTGGTACCGCGGCACCGCGGACGCCGTCTACCAGAACCTCGACATCATCCGCACGCATTCCCCGGGGCAGGTGCTGATCCTCTCTGGCGATCATATCTACAAGATGGACTATGGCCCGTTCCTCGCCGCGCATGCCGAGAAAGGCGCCGACATGACGGTCTGCTGCATCGAGGTGCCGATCGAGGAAGCGGCCGGGCAGTTCGGCGTCATGACCGTCGACGAATCCGGACGCGTCATCGGGTTTGACGAGAAGCCGGCGAAACCGAACCCGGTGCCAGGCAAACCCGGCGTCTGCCTCGCGTCGATGGGCAATTACGTCTTCAACACCGAATTCCTGTACGAGCAGGTCATCAAGGACGCGGATACCCCCGGCACGCAGCACGACTTCGGCAAGAACATCATCCCGTCGATCATCAAGGACTACCGCGTCTATGCGTACCCGTTCCGCGACCCGGAGTCCGGCAAGCAGGCGTACTGGCGCGACGTCGGGACGCTCGATGCCTATTGGGAAGCAAACATGGAAATGGTGTCGGTGACGCCGGCGCTGAACATGTACGACCGCAAGTGGCCAATCTTCACGCACCAGTGGCAATCGGCGCCGGCTAAATTCGTCTTCGACGAACCAGGCCGTCGCGGCGAAGCGATCCAGTCGATGGTATCCGGCGACTGCGTCATTTCAGGCTCACAGGTCCACACGTCGCTGATTTTTTCACGCTGCCGTATCCACTCCTACAGCAAGATCACCGAGTCGCTGGTCCTCCCGGATTGCGTCATCAACCGAAACTGCCGCCTCGACAAGGTCATCATCGATCGCGGCTCGGTGATTCCCGAAGGCACGGAAATCGGTGTCGATAAGGATGCCGACCGGGAGCGCGGTTTTCGGGTAACCGACAAAGGCATAACCCTGGTCACGCCTGACATGCTCGGGCAGCAGCTGCATTTCACCCGGTAGGAATAAAATGGCTAAGGCGAAAACGCCACTCGCCGTCCAGGAGGACCTGGACTGCAACCGCGACGCATTGCAGGCTATCGCCGACGGCCGTCACGGCGACCCGTTCTCGATCCTCGGTTTGCACAAGTCAGGCGCGACGCGCGTCGTACGCACGATGCAGCCCAGCGCGTCGCAGGTCGAGCTGGTCGATCTCTCCGGCGAAGTCCTGTTCGAGATGCATCGCATCCTGCCCGAAGGGCTTTACGTTGCCGAGATGCCGCCGCGCCTGCGTCGCTACCAGCTGAGGATCACCTGGCCGGACGGCCATTCGCTGACGACCGAGGATCCGTATCGCTTCGGCTCGATGCTCGGCGACCTCGACCTCTACCTGCTGGGTGAAGGCTCCGACAAGAAGATCTACCAGAAACTCGGCGCGCACCTGCGAACGGTCGAGAACATCGATGGCGTGCGCTTTGCCGTCTGGGCACCGAATGCGTCACGCGTCAGTGTCGTCGGCGACTTCAACGGCTGGGACGGTCGCTGCCACCCGATGCGGCTGCACCCGGCGAACGGCATCTGGGAAATCTTCGTGCCGCACATCGGTAACGGCGCCAAGTACAAGTTCGAGCTGCTCGACAGGAACGGCAAGCTGCTGCCACTGAAGACCGACCCCTACGGCAGCTACCACGAGCCACCGCCCGGCAACGCGTCTGTCGTATTCGATACGAGCTACGAGTGGTCCGACGCCGAATGGATGCGGCACCGCCGGCGCGGGCCGGACCTGGCGCAACCCGTCAGTATTTACGAAGTTCACCTGGGCTCCTGGCGTCGCAAGGTCGACGGCAACCGGATGTTGAGTTACCGCGAGCTCGCCGAGGAACTGGTCCGCTACGTCTGGGAAATGGGCTTTACGCACGTCGAGTTCCTGCCGGTCACCGAACACCCATTTGACGGATCCTGGGGCTACCAACCGATCGGCCTGTTTGCGCCAACGCAGCGCTTCGGCGACCCGGACGATTTTCGCTACCTCGTCGACCGCTTCCACGAGGCCGGCATCAGCGTCATCGTCGACTGGGTACCGGCGCACTTCCCGCGGGACGAGCACGGCCTTGGACGCTTTGACGGCACCGCGCTTTACGAGCATGAAGACCCGCGCAAGGGGTCGCACGTCGATTGGGGCACGCTGATCTTCAATTTCGGACGCCGCGAGGTCGTCAACTACCTGCTGGGCAGCGCCCTCTACTGGATCGACGAGTTTCATATCGACGCGATCCGCGTCGATGCCGTCGCGTCGATGCTGTACCTGGATTACTCGCGCAAGGATGGCGAATGGGTCGCCAACGAATTCGGCGGCAATGAAAACCTCGAAGCTGTCGAATTCCTCAAGCGTTTGAATACCGAAGTCCACGCGCACGGCGCGACCTCGTTTGCCGAGGAGTCGACGGCGTGGCCCGGCGTCTCCCGACCCGTCGACCACGGCGGCCTCGGCTTCACCTACAAGTGGAACATGGGCTGGATGAACGACACGCTGCGCTACATGAGCGAGGACCCGGTCCACCGCAAGTTTCACCACGACAAGATGACGTTCGGCCTCGTCTACGCATTCAACGAGAATTTCGTGCTGCCGCTGTCGCACGACGAAGTCGTGCACGGCAAGCGTTCCCTGATTGGACGCATGCCGGGCGACAACTGGCAGCAATTTGCAAACCTGCGCGCCTACCTCGGCAGCATGTACGCCCATCCGGGCAAGAAGCTGCTGTTCATGGGCAGCGAGATTGCCCAATGGCGCGAGTGGAATCACGACCAGTCAATCGACTGGCACCTGCTCGAAAATGCACCACACAAGGGCATGCAGACGCTGGTACGCGAACTGAATTCGTTGTATACATCGACGCCGGCACTGTACGAGATCGATTTCTCTGGCAACGGTTTCGAGTGGATTGACTGGCACGACCGCGACAACAGCGTGCTGTCGTGGATAAGGCGCGACCTGCGCGGCGAGTACGTGGTCGTCATCGTCAACTTCACGCCGGTGACGCGTGAACAATTTCGCGTCGGCGTACCGGAGAAGCGTCGCTACGAGGAAGCGCTGAATACCGATGCCACGCGCTACGGTGGCAGCGACGTTACGAATGCTACGCTTACTGCCGACGATAACGGCGCGCACGGCAGGCCGCACGCCATCACGATGCGGCTCCCGCCGCTGGCCACCGTCATCCTGAAACCTGCCAAGTAAACGGCACGCAATCGCTACAAGGGACTTTCTGCATGTCTGCACGTACTGACAAGAGCACCGGTATCGGTGACATCGAACTGCTCCAGGCACCGAAGCTGCCAATGACGGCTGACGCGATTCTCGAGGACTTCACGCATTACTTCGGCCGCATGCTCGGCCGTCGCACAATCAGCACGAAGTCGCCGTACCTGTACCAGTCGGTCGTATTCGCGGCAAGGGACCGGCTGATGGAGCGCTGGGCGAAAACGCGCATGGCGATGGAGCGCGACAACAACCGCCACACCGCGTACCTGTCACTGGAATTCCTGATGGGCCGGCTGCTTCGCAATGCCCTTCTGAATCTCGGCATCGAGGGCGAGACGCGCGAGGCGCTCGGGCGCCTGGGTCTCGAACTCGAGGACGTCTACGACCGCGAGCACGATGCGGGCCTCGGCAATGGCGGCCTCGGCCGACTGGCAGCGTGTTTTCTCGACAGCTGCGCAACGTTGAAGCTACCGGTCACCGGCTACGGTATCCGTTACCACTACGGCATGTTTCACCAGCGGATCGAGAACGGGTACCAGATCGAAGAGCCCGACACCTGGCTGCGCGAAGGATTCCCGTGGGAAATCGAACGCATCGAGTACGCCCAGGTCGTGCATTTCGGCGGGCATACCCGCAGTACTATCGACAAGACGGGCACGACGCGCTTCGAGTGGGTCGGCACCAACGACGTGCTGGCCGTGCCGTTCGACGTGCCGGTACCCGGCTATCGAAACGATATCGTTAATACGCTCAGGCTGTGGTCGGCCGCCGCAACCGACGCGTTCGACCTCGATGAATTCAATGCCGGCAGTTACGCCGACGCGGTGGCTTCGAAAAATGCTGCCGAAAACATCACGATGGTGCTGTATCCGAACGCGACGACGGAGAACGGCCAGGAACTGAGGCTACGCCAGCAGTACTTTCTCGCGTCCGCCAGCCTGCAGGACACGATACGCTACTGGCGCGACCAGCACGGCAACGACTTCAGCGAATTTGCCGACAAGAACTGTTTCCAGCTCAACGACACGCACCCGGCGATCGCCGTTGCCGAGCTGATGCGGCTGCTGATCGACGTCTACGGCCTCGATTGGGAGGACGCGTGGTCGATAACGACGAAAACAATGGCCTACACGAACCATACGCTGCTCCCGGAAGCGCTCGAAATGTGGCCGGTCTCGATGTTTCGCCGGTTGCTGCCGCGCTTGCTCGACATTATTTACGAGATCAACGCGCGCTTTATCGACGAGGTCAGCCGCCGCTGGCCCGGTGACAACGATCGCGTACAGCGCATGTCGTTGATACAGGAAGGCAGCCAGCCGATGATTCGCATGGCGTATCTCGCGATCGTCGGCAGCTACTCCGTCAACGGCGTTGCGGCGCTGCACTCGCGACTGTTGCGCGAGGGCCTGTTCCGTGATTTCGCCGAGCTGTGGCCGGAGAAATTCAACAACAAGACCAACGGCGTCACGCAGCGCCGCTGGCTGGCCGCCTGCAACAAGGAGCTGGCCACGCTGATCACGAGTCGTATCGGCGACGGCTGGGTTACCGACTTGTCTGAGCTCGAAAACTTGAAAGACTTCGTCGACGACGAGGTATTCTGCAAGGCATGGCGCCAGGCCAAGCTGTCAAACAAGGTGCGGCTGGCGCGCGAGATCGAAAAACGCACCGGCTTGCAGCTCGCCCCCAACATGATGTTCGACGTCCAGGTCAAACGCATTCACGAATACAAACGGCAGCTCCTGAACGTGTTGCACGCAATCCATCTTTACGATCGAATTCGACGCGGTGACGGCGAGGGCCTGGCACCGCGCGCGATTATCATCGGCGGGAAAGCGGCGCCCGGCTACGTCATGGCGAAAAATATCATCAAATGCATCAATAACGTTGCCCGCGTCATCAACAGCGATCCCGCGATGGACGACAAGCTCAAATTGCTGTTTTACCCGGACTACAACGTGTCCGCGATGGAGCTGATCTGCCCCGCCGCCGACCTGTCCGAGCAGATTTCGACGGCCGGCAAGGAAGCGTCTGGAACCGGCAACATGAAATTCATGATGAACGGCGCCGTCACGGTCGGCACGCTCGACGGCGCGAATGTTGAGATACGTGACGCCGTTGGCAAGGAAAACTTTTTCCTGTTTGGCCTGACCGTCGAGGAAATCCCGGAAGTCCGCAAACAATACGATCCGCAGGCGATCATCGACGGCGACGAAAATTTCTCGCGGGTCATGCATCTGCTCGAGAGCGGTCATTTCAACCGCTTCGAACCGGGCGTGCTCGACCCGGTGATCCAGGCCATCCGCGAGCCGGCGGATCCCTGGATGACGGCTGCCGATTTCACGAGTTTCGTTGCCGCGCAGCAGCGCGCAAACGATACCTGGAACGATCGCGACACGTGGACCCGCATGAGCATCCTCAACAGCGCAGCATCCGGACGCTTCTCGACCGACCGCACGATGCGCGACTACAACGACGACATCTGGCATCTCGAGCCCATCGACGTGGGCTCCGTGTCCTGATTCGCCGACCCTGATGGAGACCGGCAGACCGGCGCCTCTGGGCGCAACCCTCACGCCCGACGGCGTGAACTTTGCGCTGTATTCGTCGATCGCCAAGCGCGTCGAGCTGTGCCTCTACCACCCGGACGGGTCGCTGATCGGCAATGTGGATCTGCCGGGCTGTTCCGACGATGTCTGGCATGGCATGGTGCCGGGCATCGGCGCGGGCCAGCATTATGGCTACCGGGTCCACGGCCCGTACGACCCGGCACGCGGCAATTTCTGCAATCCGGCGAAACTGTTGCTCGACCCTTACGCGCGCCAGGTTGCCGGGGCGTTCAGCTGGCAGCCGGCCGTATTCGCGTACTCGCCCGGCGACAGCGCGCCGTATGTTCCGAAGAGCGTCGTCACGTCACCGCTGGACGCGCCTCGTCCCGGGCCCCGAATCCCGTGGTCCGAGACGGTGTTCTATGAAGCGAACGTGCGTGGCTTTACGATGCGGCACCCCGCCGTTCCCGAGCACGAGCGCGGGCGTTTCTCGGGGATGACAAACGGCGAAGTGCTTGCCTACCTGAAATCGCTCGGCATCACGTCGATAGAATTGATGCCGGTGTTCGCTTTTATCGACGAGCATCACCTGGCACAGAAAGGCCTGCGCAATTTCTGGGGCTA
>JBFIQH010000151.1:0-7629 GCA_041609735.1 Woeseiaceae bacterium
CAGGTCAGGCCGTGGATGTCGCGCATGATGCGCAACATTCGCAACCTGCACGTGCTGGCTTACAACGAGGTACCCGACGACAAGCGCATACAGATGCTTGCGGCCGTCGGCTAAGACGAGATTTCGAGGAGGGATGCACCAGGGTTGAAGAGCGGCGCTTGCCGCGAACGAGCGAAACACTGAGTGAGGAACGGTTGTGAAAATCAAACGCTATTTGGACAAGGACATGCGGCACGTGCTGCGTCGGGTCCGTGAAGACCAGGGACCGGATGCGGTAATCCTGTCGAACCGCCGGGTCGAGGCGGGCATCGAGGTCATTGCCGCGATCGACTACGACGAGGCGCTGGTGCGCCACGCCGTCAGCGCCGGCACGGGCACGGACGCGGCCGTCGAGACAGCCATCGACAGTGATGCGCTCGCGCAACTGGCGGAAGACGATTTCGAGCCGGCGCCGCCGAAGCAGGCGGAAATCGTCACGGCCAACCTGCAACCGGAACCGCTGAAGGAAATGCAGGACGAGATATCGTCACTGCGGGGTTTGCTGGAAACGCAACTGTCCGGGCTGATCTGGCGCGATTCCGCCGACCGTTCGCCGATGCGTGCACAGATGTTGCGCAACCTCGCACGCATCGGCATCACGCCCGACGTCGCGGCGATGATCATCGACCGTCTCGAGCCGATCTCCGACGTCAAGCGCCTCTGGGATGCGCCGCTGATGACGCTCGCGCAAGCCCTGCCGGTACGCGAGGTCGACTTGCTGCAGGAAGGCGGCACGTTCGCGCTGATCGGGCCGACCGGCGTCGGCAAGACGACAACCATTGCAAAGATCGCTGCGCACTTCGCGATGACGCACGGCCCCGACGATGTGGCGCTGATCTCGGCTGACGCGTTCCGCATCGGCGCAAAGGAACACCTGATGGCATTCGCCAACATCATTGGTTCCAAGGTCTATTCGGCCAGCAGCGATGACGAGCTGACCGAGCTGTTGATTCGCCTGTCGAAAAAGAAGTTGATCCTTATCGACACCGAAGGCCGCAGCCCGCGCGATCGCGAGCTTGCGCATCGCCTCGCGGCCTATGGCAACAATGCCGAACGCGTGCGCTTTTTCCTGACGCTGTCCGCCGCGACGCAGGAGGCCGCGCTGGATGAGGCGATCCGCCAATTCAGCCAGGTACCGCTCGAGGGCGCGATCGTCACGAAGGTCGACGAAGCGGCACAGCTCGGCTGCATCCTGAGCGCGATGATCCGCCACGACCTGCCGGCCTGCTGGATTGCCGACGGGCAGCGCATCCCCGACGACCTGTATCCGGCAGCCCGCAAGAAGATGTGGCTGGTCAATCGCGCCGTCGACTGCCTCGAGCACACCCACCCGCGCGTCGATGAGCACTCGATGGCGCAGCATTATTCGCAAGCGAGTGTCGGCCATGCATAGCGTGTCACAGGCCGAATCGTTGCGGCGATCGCTCCGCGGCAAGCCTGCGCGTGTCATCGCGGTCTGCAGCGGCAAGGGCGGCGTCGGCAAGACCAACGTGGCCTGCAACCTGGCGGTCGCGCTCAGCATGCGTGGCAGAAGTGTCTGTCTGCTCGACGCCGACGTCAGCCTTGCCAACGTCGACGTGTTGCTGGGGCTGCAGCCGCGACTGAACCTGGCGCACGTCGTCAGCGGCGAGGCCGGGCTCGATGAGACGTTGCTGCGCGGGCCGCAAGGCGTGCGCATCGTGCCGGCGGCGAGCGGCAATTTCGAAATGACGGACCTCAATGCGGCGTCGCAGGCCGCGATCGTGCAGGCGTTCAGTTCACTGGCCGAGCAGCCGGACGTGCTTATCGTCGATACGGCCGCGGGCATCACGCCATCGGTCGCACGCTTTGTACAGGCTGCGCAGGATACCGTCGTCGTATTGCAGGATGAGCCGGCGTCACTGACCGATGCCTACGCGCTGATCAAAGTATTCAGCCAGAATTACGGCATCCCGCGGTTCAATATCGTGACCAACCGCAGTTCGGCTGCTGCGGCGGGACGCAGGTTGTTCAGCAAGCTAATGCGCGTCACCGATGCTTACCTCGACGTCGTGCTGCGGCACGTCGGCGACATTCCGGAGGACACCTACCTCATCAGGGCTGTACAGGAGCAGCGAGCCGTTACCGACGCGTATCCCCTGAGTGCATCCGGCGCTGCATTCCAGAAACTGGCGACGAGCGTTGATCGGCTGCCGCTTCGCAGCCAGCCAGGCGGCGCCATACAGTTTTTTTTCGAACGCCTGCTCGAGCAGGCGCCAGCGGCGCGAGGTAAGGTCGCATGATTGCCTACAGCAGCGTCGCGGCCAGCGCGAACTCGTCAGGTGAAGACCTCGTCACGGCAAACATCGGCCTCGTCAAGCGCATCGCACACCATCTCGCGGCACGTCTGCCGTCAAACGTCGATGTCGACGACCTGATGCAGGCCGGCATGGTCGGCTTGCTGGAAGCGGCCGGCAATTTCGATCCGGACCGCGGCGCCAGTTTCGAAACCTATGCCGGCATCCGCATCCGCGGCGCCATGCTGGATGACATTCGCAAGCACGATTGGACGCCGCGCTCGGTGCACCACAAGTACCGCCAGGTCACAGAGGCCATACACAACATCGAAGCTGAGTTCGGCCGCGCTGCGGAACCGGCAGAGGTGGCCGAACGGCTCGGGCTGTCAATGGGTGATTATCACAAGATCTTGAACGACAGCGCGAGCAGTCGACTGTTCAGCCTCGATGAAACCCTGGATGAGCCGACGCTGCACCGCCCGGCACCGGCGTCGAAAACCGCGACACCGGATGAAGAGCTATTCCGGTCGCAATTCCACGAGCACCTGGCCGGCGCCATCGACGACCTGCCAGAGCGGGAACGACTGGTCCTGTCGCTCTACTATGAACAGGAATTGAACCTGAAAGAGATCGGCAAGGTACTCGACGTCAGTGAGTCCCGCGTTTGCCAGATCCACGGGCAGGCCGTCATGCGCCTGCGTGCAGCGGCGGAGCGCTGGTAACGGGAGACGAACATGGCTGACTTTGTATCCGGAATCAAACCGATCACACCGAGCTACCCGGTCAAGCCGGTGCAGCCGGTCAACAAGGATCGTGATCAGCGGAAGCCACCCGACAAGCAACCGCCAGCCGGGGACACGCAACCCGATCCTGATGACGACTACGACGACAAACCGACCATAGACGAGCACGTGTAATGAACATCACCGACATGTTGAATTTTGTCAGCGGCCTGTATCTCGATCAGGAGCTTTATATCTACGCGCTGCTGGCCGCCAATACGCTCGTATTGACTGGCGGCCTGCTGATGATCCTGCGCCTGCGGCGATTGTGCAGGCTGCACGAGAAATCGCTGCAATGCCCGCCTGCGATCGCGCTGGCGGATCCGGACCCGCGGGTGGATGACAGCGCGCAAAAGCAACTTCTCGCCCTGATGCGCATGGAAAAACAGCTGCTGACGCTGCGTGCCGAAATGGCAGCACATGCGAGTGTCCGCGGCGAGGTTGCGGCCAATGCGCGGGTATTGCCGCTCGACAACGCCGTCCGCATGGCGAAGAAGGGCGCAAGCATCGACGAGCTGACCCGCTCCTGCGGCCTCAATATCGGGGAAGCGCAATTAATCCGCAAAATGCACGGCAGCGCCGCAATCGCGGCGAAGGCCTCGGCATGAGCGCAGCGTCGTATTTTCAGTTTTCGCAGGCGCCGCGCACATGGCCGATGACGTCCGCGTCGGCGCAGGCGTCGCAGGCATTGCCGTAGGTCTTCCATTCTATTGAAGGACAGGGCGTGGTGACGCAGCGCACGCCGGTGTCGCGTAGCGCGCAAACCGGACGATATTCACGGGTACACATTTCCGGGCGGGGATCCTCGCAGCGTGTATCGATGTGCACCCGGTATTCCGGCGACTCGGCAGCGGGCGCACAGCCGCACAGCATGCTGCAGGCCATCGCGATCAACGTCATCGATCTCATTGCCAGATTATAGCCTTGGCTGGCCGGATCATGGCTGCGTCGAGATGCTGCTATTTGCCCATCGCATCCATTTCCAGGCGCCGCATGCGCAGCGTTTCGGATTCCCTGTTGAACATGTGCTGGATCAGTATTTCACGCTGCTCGGTTTTCATGCCGTAGAACTCGACGGCAATCCCATATTTGAGGCCGCTGTTGGTATCCGGCGGATCCGTGCGGCGCACGACCGTGCAAAAGGTTTCGACGTATCGATTGTCGGCCTCGAGCAGAAACCGGATGTGCAATTTCGTGCCGACGGCCAGCGCCTGGTCGGCACCGAACACCATTCCATCGGCGCCTACATCGCAGGTCTGCGGCGGCAGCTTTGCAAGCGACGACTTGGCCTTCTTCAGACTTGGCAGCTGGTCGATGACGAGGTTCAGCTTGTCGTTAAGCAGCGTAATGCACTTACCGACGAGGTCGGATTCATTGGACAGCATGTACATTGCCTGGCTCAGGCGAGCGTCGATGTCGACCAGCATCGAGTTGGCGCCGTTGTCGAGGCCGAGCCGCAATTTGCGTCTGTCGAGACCCTCGTGAAATTCCTTGTCGCTCAGGACCTCGTATTTGAGATAGACGGCTTCGCTCACGCGAAACGAACGCCGGTTTTCCTTCTGCTGCGTCATGATGTGCCATCCTCGGTGATGATGTCGGGTGCCGTCGACTCGCTGATGCTCATCTGGCGAATCTGGTCGATCTCTGCGCCGCGTACGATGCTGATCTCGACGCGCCGGTTTTTGGCGCGGCCTTCCGGCGTGTCATTGGGGGCGCGCGGTTTCGTGTCCGCGTGCCCGGTGACCTGCACGCGTTCCCTGTCGATCGGCGATTCCGCCAGCAGCGCGTGGGTTACCGATACGGCACGCGACGTCGACAGCTCCCAGTTCGAGCGAAATCTCGCCGTCGATATTGGTACATTGTCGGTGTGGCCGGAAACCGTGACGTCGCCGCTGTTGTTGTCGATCAAACCGGAGATCTTCGTCAACACCGGTTCGAATTCCTCGCGGATCTCGGCGAGTCCGGAATCGAAAGATGCTTTCTCCATGATGTGGATGATGACTTTCGTGCCCTCCGTTTCGATCGCCACGTAGCCTTTCTCGATTTCCTCTTTCAGCGCGAGGCGCAGGCGTCGTGCATGCTCGCGCGTTTCCTCGATTTCCTTGAGCTCGCGGCTCAGCGCGTCGAGCGTGTTGCGGTTCGAGTCGATCGTGAACTGCCGTACCGTATTGATCGGCGTCGGCTCCGGCTTGCCCGGGCTGAACTCCTGCGCGACGACGCTCGTGCCTTTCGGAATTGTCTTTACCTCGACCTCTGACTGCACGCCGAACGCCTCTTTCATCGAGCCGGACAATTGCTTGAACTTGGCGACGTCCATCTCGGAGAACGCCAGCAGCAGCACGAAAAAACACATCAGCAACGTCATCAGGTCGGCAAAGGTCATGACCCACGCCGGGACGCCGGCCGATTCCTTTTTTGCTTCAGACATGCGTGTCAGGACAGCGAGGATTAGGCCTCGACGTCGTCCTCCTTGCGTTTCGACGGCGGCAGGTACGCCTCGAGCATCGACTCGATGACGCGCGGATTCTGCCCGCTCTGTATCGCCAGTAGCGAGTCGATGATCAGCGTCTTGTTGTTACTTTCTTCAGCACTGCGTACGGCGAGCTTGTCCGCGATCGGCAGCGCAAACATGTTCGCCAGAATCGCGCCGTACAGCGTCGTCAAGAGGGCGACCGCCATTGCAGGACCAATCTGCTTCGGGTCATCCATGTTCGACAACATCTGCACGAGTCCGATCAGCGTGCCGATCATGCCCATGGCCGGGCCGACGTCGCCGATAGCTTTGAAGATGTCCTGCCCGTCGGAATGCCGCTTCACGGTCTGTGCGAGATCCTTCTGCAGCATCAGCTTGACGGTGTCGGCGGGGTGGCCATCGATCAGCAGCGTCAGACCATTTTTCATGAAGTCGTCCTTAATCTCGCGATCCTCGAGCGCAAGGAGGCCGCCCTGGCGTGCGGTCTTGGCAAGGTCGACGGCTTCGGCGATCAGTTCTTCCGGATTCATCGGCTTGTAGAGGAATGCCTTGACGGCAATCGAGGCAGCGCCGAGGAACTTGCCGAGGCTGAACTTCATCATCGTGACCAGCACCGTGCCGCCCAGCACGACGAGCAACGACGGCGTATTGATGAACGTGCCCGCCGAGCCGCCGAGAAAAATCGATGTCAGAACAATACCGAACGCGCCGATGAGTCCGATAAGCGTTGCCAGGTCCAAAGTGAGTTCCTCCGTTGGGCCGGATCACGAGGCCATGCCTCTGTAACTTGTATCGGCAGGTCGGGGCACCGCTTTAGGCGCCCGGCGACGGAAAATCGAGGCTGGAGCCCTTAGTGGCTGGCCGTTTCGACCAGCAGCGGCTCGAAACATGCCCGGTTCCGGCCGGCCTTTTTGGCTTTGTAGAGGGCGCGGTCGGCGCGCTGGATCAGCGATTCGACGGTGTCGTCCACGTGAATCTCGGTGTAGCCGGCGGAACAGCTGATTCTCGTGCCCTCAGGCGCGTAGGGCACGCGCACGCCATCGACGATTTTCAGGAATCGTTCGACGACGATGCCGGCATTCTTGGCCGCCGTGTCATTGAGGATGACGGCAAACTCGTCGCCTCCGTAGCGTGCAACGAGGTCGCTCTTGCGGATGAACGAGCGCTCCAGGCATTCGCTAACGGCGCGCAATACTTCGTCCCCGGCCGCGTGACCGTACGTGTCATTGATGTCCTTGAAATGATCAAGATCGATCAATATCAGCGTGACCGGCTGGTTCAGAATGAAATGCATGTTAAGGCTCTGGGCGATCGCTGTATCGAACGCACCCCGATTGTAGGCATCGGTCAGCGCATCGCGTTTCATTTCCTCGCGCGCGGCAACCAGGTCCTGCCGCAGGTTCGACATGCGGTCGTTGAGTTCGGCGAGCTGCATTTCGTACTGTCGCTTTTGCTCCGCGAAGGTCTCGTTGACCTTCCTGACCGTTTGCGACAGCGCGTCCTTGATCTCCGGTAATACGCCGGTTCCGACGGCATCCTTGATGCTCTCGAGGCACGCCTTGACGTCGGATTCGGTGACCTGGTCGCGCTCGCCGATCGTCCTCAGTCCCGCGACGAGATCCTCGACGACGCCGCGGTAGTCATGCATGCGTTCGGTGACGAATTCCTTTTCGGCCTTGCGGCGGTCGACGAAAAAGCGCCGGACCTGCGCCCATTCACGACGACCGTCGCCGGATGCCGGGATATCGAACGAGGGCACCGCGGCACCATTCTCGACGTGGCATGAAAATTCGCGACACATTTCAGGGAACACCAGCGGATCGATGTCTTTCTCGAGCGGGAAAGCCTCGTCGCCCATGACACGAATGACCGTCGACAGCGTGTCAAGGGCGCCGTCAGTCACGTCCTGCGAACTCGTCGGTTCCTTTCGAGCCCCGTTTTCACGGGTGCCGTTGCCAAACATTTTCGATACCAGCGACATTCTGCCTGCTGTCTCACCTCAGCGGGATTTGCCCAACGAGCGCCGTCCACGCCGGCGGCGCGCGGTACGCTCTCAAACCTGTTATCGGCCGTCTGCGGC
>JBFIQH010000152.1:0-7335 GCA_041609735.1 Woeseiaceae bacterium
AGGGCAGACGATTGTCGGATCGTTGTTGACGGTAATCATGACGGCATCGTTGCCGTCCCACGAGCGGTAGCTGCCGCCGCTCAGGTTGTAAAAGAGGTTATAGGCGTAGCCTGCACCAGAGATCTCGTCTTCATGGGCCGGTTGCGGCGCGGGCCGCGGATCGCCTTCGGACCATGCCGGCGGCGCCGCAATATTGCCTTCATGCACGCGGCGGTTTTTCAACGTGTGCACACCGCTGATCTGGTCGACGAGCTTGCCGTTCAATGCGTCGATGTAGACGAACTCGCGCACGGCGCCGTCGTAGGTGACCTCGACCTGGTAGGCGAGATGGTTGTCGCCGGTCGTGCCTTTCGTCAGGTTTTCGCGGTAGATGACCATTGCCGTCGATGCAACGGCGAGGTCGCCCGGCTTGACCTTGGAAGTGACTTGCTGGCCCACTACGGCGACTGCAGCCTGGGCAGCGTAATTGCGATCAATGGCGGGTGTGTTGGGGATAGAAACATCGGGGACGAACTTGCCATTGACGGCGATCAGTCGTCCGTCGGCACTGACGTGGCCACGCATCTCGGCGCCGAATACCGGCACGTCGCCGTGCATCTGCTGGAAGCTCAGGCGCGTATTGCCGAATTGATCGTTGTCGATGCCAATCATGCGCAGCTGGCTGGCAGGGTCTTCAATGCCGAATACAGCGCCATGACGCTGCAAGAATGCCGCGACCTTGTCCACGGGCGACAGGCCCTGGCCCTGCGGGTACAGGTCACCGCCGCGATCGACGCGAACCATGCCGGTACCGCCGGTCGCGCGGTCCGCACTGACCGCTACCTGGCCCGCCGCTTCGATTTCGAGAGCGAAAACCGGCGTCGCACCTGCCGTCGAAGCACCCGGATTTGCCGCCGCTTGCAGGCCCGTCATCCGGCTGCCCGAACTATCGAAAGCCAGCGTCGAGGCCGCCGGAATCGAGCGGTCAGGTGCGTAGGCGTTGTCGGACTTTGCCGTGTTTGGCGTCTCCGCGACCGGTAGCAGGCTCGCGCAAATTGCGAGCGTGGCAGCCGTGGCCGCTGCGGACATCAAGATTTTTCCCGTGTACTTGTGATTCATGATCCGTCCCGTCCCCAGATCGGGTGATTGATGGGCGGCAGTGTGCGGGTTTGAGCAAGCGCTTTATATCGGCGAAACACCCCAGAACGAGTGGGGTGTTTCCCCCAGAAATTAGCCGAAAAAACAGTTACATCAGGTAGTTATGGCCGGTCCGAGGCGCCGAATCGATTGTTTCAGCGGAAATCTGTGGTAGCATCGCCGGCTTGACCACAAGGGGCCTTGGCTCGAGACTCATTTTCAGCCACCCCTGACGAGAAAAAACATGCGCCGACTACGCCACTTTGCCGCACTCGCATGCTCGCTTGCAGCGCTCGCTGCCGGCGGCGCGGTCGCGGCAGCCGAGCCGCTGAACGTCACCGTCGATGGCAATGAGCTGGTTGCCAATCTGCAGGTTGCCGGCGGCTACTCGGCAAAGCTGACGGTCACGTTCGAAAACGTCGTCGGCCTCAGCGCCGAAAGCCTCAACGTCAGCGCTACCGCGGTCGACCCGTTCGACACGACACTACTAAACCGGCTCGGTTCCGCAGCGTCAGGTTTGCCGGCCGGATTTCCGATGCTTGTCTCGATCGAACCCGATCCGAACCGTGGGCTGAGTTTCAGCGGCACGGTCAACGTCGAGCTCTATACCCACGACCTCGAGTTCGTCGCGGCTTCTCCGTTCAGGCTGTACTCGGCACCGCACGGCGGGGCATTCGAGGACATCACCGTCTTTCATGGCTCGGGCAGCTATCGCAGCGGCGGCACGAAGGGCAACTTCTCCGAATTCATTATTGTTGTCGAAACGCGCACGCCGCTGGCCGCGTCCGGCGACAAGCTGCAGGCGCTGCGTAATCTTCTGGATGCATCCGCCGGCAGCATGGATGCCGGCACCTACAGTGATCTGTCCAACCTGCTCGGTGCGGCCGAAAGTGCGTTTGCTGCCGGCGCACTGGTCGCCGCGGTAACCTACGTCGAAGCATTCGCCGATGCGGTCGAGAAGCAAGGCAATTCGATCCCGAATGTCTGGAGCGCCTCGCACAATCTCGAGAACGTTGGCGGCAAGCTGCGCGCCAAAGCAGCAACCCTGCGCTTCAGCCTGACGCTGGCTATCAACAACCAGTAGGCCGTGAGGGCCCGTGGATGTTCGCGCGGCTTACGCTGTACGAAACTGATTGCCCGGCCCGGCAAATCCTGCTCGAGGAACAAAACCGCTACCTGATCGGCAGGGATGAAGCCTGCGGTATTTCTATCGACGATCCGACCCTGTCGCGCCGCCATGCGCGCGTCGCGTTCCGGGATGGCCGTTGGCGGCTCGCCGACCTCGTCAGCAAGAACGGTACGCTGGTGGGCGGCCGGCGCATCGACCATCACGCGTTGGCCAGTGGCGACTGGATCGAGTTCGGCGGTGTTCTCGCCTGCTTCGATGAGGTAAGCCGCGCGACGCTCGAGGCGGATGAGCGGCGGCTGGGCGAGCAATGGCAAACGTCGATTCACCTGAGCAGAATCCTGACGCCCGAAATGCGTCCTGCCGATCTGCTCGCGCAGGTGCTCGAGTCCTTTGTCAGCGTTTCCGGCACGGACCGGGGCTTCGTCATGCTGCGAAAGCCGACCGGCGAATTTCACCCGGACATCAGCCAGCCCGCCGGCGAAAGCGAATTCAGCGGTAGCAGCAGCGTTGTTACGCGAACGTTCGACCAGAATCGTCCGATCGTTTGTAGCGACGCAATTCGGGACGCGACACTGGGGCCGCAGCCGAGTATCGCCGGCGCCGGCATTTCGACGCTCGCGTGCGTGCCGCTGCGAATTGCCGACAACGTGCTCGGCGTCATTTACGTCGACAGCAGGCAGCCAGGCAAACGCTTTACCGATCTCGATATCGAGCTGCTACAGGCGATGGCCGACCATGCGGCGCTGGTCATCGCCGTGTCACGCCTGCGGGAAAACATTGTAGACTTGACGCACATGTTGCCCCCCGAAATGAAACGCAGTGCGCCGCAGGACGCGGCGCTGATCGCCGAAGTCGAACGCCACCTGCCGAAACTGGCCGGCGAGGGTGCAGGTAATGCGCCGCTTGCCGGCACTGAGCGTTGAACCAGGACCCGACCAGGACGTCTCTCGACACCGGCCGCATCCTGCCGGACGGCAATATCCTCGCAGATCGATACCGTATCGAGCGGCTGCTCGGCGTGGGCGCGATGGGTATGGTCTATCTTGCACACGACCAGCAGCTCGGTATCGACGTCGCGTTGAAAACCCTGCGCATGGACGGCGCAGCCAGGGAATTGAGCCTCGAACGATTTCGCAGCGAACTCGTGCTCGCGCGCCAGATCTCACATCGAAACGTCGTTCGAATACATGACATCGGCCAGGCCGATGACGTCTATTTCATTACGATGGACTACGTCGACGGACAGTCGCTGAAACAGCTGCTGGACCTGGACGGCAAGATCCCGCCCGAGCGTGCATCCGCAATCGCCGCCGACCTCGCGGAGGCGCTGGCCGAAGCGCATCGCGCGGGCGTCGTGCACCGCGACGTCAAACCGGCGAACGTGCTGATCGCGGACGACCGCGCGCTGCTGACCGACTTCGGCATCGCGCGATCGCTGCATACCGAGGGGCTGACACGAACCGGCGAGATCGTCGGCACGCTTGATTACCTGTCGCCGGAGCAGGCACGCGGACAGGAGGTCGATGGCCGCTCGGATATTTATTCCCTGGGCCTGCTGCTCTATGAAATGTTGTCGGGACAGCGTCCGTTCACCGGTGAGACCGCAGAGGAGGTACTGGCACAGCGGACGTTAGCCAGCCCTCGCGAGCTCAAGGACACGACGGTGCCGGCGGCGCTGAAAAAGATTCTGAAGCGATGTCTCGCGGTCGATCCTGACGATCGCTACCAGGACGCAACGGAGCTTGCCACGGATCTGCGCACCGGAAGCGCGTCGCGTAGCTGGCGCAAGCCCATGCGAGCGGCCTCGATCGGAGCTGTCGCGGTCATTGCTATCGGAGTCGGTTTCGCCATCTGGTCCGCGTGGTTTTCCGGCGAAACAGCGCCGACGGTTTCCGGTGACCCAATCGCTGTATTGCCGTTTTCCGTGGCCGTCGATGCGGCCGACCTGGCCAGTGTCTCGCACGGGCTTGCCGAGCTGCTGGCGGAACAGCTGGCGGCTGGTGCCGACGTGCCGGTCGTCGCTGCCGAGCGCGTCACGCGCACGATGCGCGACCTCAGGTTGTCGCCCGACACGCTGCAGCAAACGGACCAGGTGCTCCTCGGCGACCTGCTCGACGCCGGCTATCTCGTTGCCGGTCGGCTGCAGCAGGTCAACGATACGTTTCATCTGGAAGCGAGGCTGCGGCGCGCCGATACCGGCGACGTCGTCCATCGTGCGATGCTTGACGTTGCCGACGTCGGCGCCGTTTTCGGCAGCATGGCATCGCTCGCAGCCGAACTGCTCGAAAACCTCGATGTCGATGTCGATGCGACAGACTCGCTGACGGCCAATGTAGATCCTGCGGCGCTTGGCGCCTACGCGAACGGCGTAAACCTGTTGTCGCAGGGTAATGCCATCGATGCGCTGGCCCCGTTGCAGGCGGCAACCGCTGCCGCACCCGACTTCGCGCTCGCTTGGGACAGGCTGGCGCAAGCATACGCCACTGTCGGCCAGGACCAGAATGCCCAGTCTGCCGCGGAGTCGGCGGTTGCAGCGCTCGACGGCAGGAGCGGGCGCAGTGCAGCGCTGATCCGGGCGCGTAAGGCGGCGCTGGCCGGCAACCTCGATGACGCTGTGCCGATCCTCGAAACGCTGCTCGGTGAGATTCCCGGCGATATCGAGGTGCGGCAAATGCTGGCGGAAACCTACGGCGATGCTGGCCGATTGCAGGATGCAGAAACGGCAATGCAAAAAGTCGTCGAAGGCAGCCCGGATCATCCGCAGGCGTGGTACCTGCTCGGCAAGTACGCGATTCTGCAGGGCAACGCGCGCAGGGCCGTCGACGATTATCTGGTCAAGGCACTCGTTATCCAGAACCGACTGGGCAACGACCAGGGCAAGGCCGATGTGCTGAATGCACTGGGCATCGCCGAGTCGGAATTGGGCGACGAAACTAACGCAACCAGTTATTACCAACAGGCGCTGGAGCTGCGCCGCAAGATCGGTGACGATCGCGGTGTGGCGGCTGTCCTCGCCAACCTGGCGAGGATCAACCTGCGCAATGGCCGTTACGACGAAGCCCGGCAAGAGCTAATTGCCGCCCGCGACCAGCTCGGCGATATTGGCGATCGGTGGACCGTGGCCAATCTCGAAAACGAGCTCGGTTTTCTGGAGGAGCAGCGCGGCCGTTTTACTGCTGCGCTCGATCACTATCGTGAGTCGCTGCGCCTGCGTGATCAGCTTGGCGACCGCCGCGCGCTGGCGGAGAGCTACAACAACATCGGCTATACCTACTACCTGCTCGGCGAATACGACAACGCCGAGATTTTCATCGAGCGTTCCTTGTCCACGTATCGGGATACCGGCAATCTCGAGGGCGTCATGCTGGCCAGTCAGGCGAGCGGCATCCTCGATTCTGCGCGCGGTCGCTACGACGATGCGTTGAAAGCATTCCTCGAGGCGCTGGCAATCAGCCGTGAGCTTGGCGACGTCAATACCGAGGCGGTGACCGAGGGCTACATTGGTAACGCGCGATTCCTGCAGGGGCAATATGGCGCTGCCGCCGAATCCTACGCCAGCTCGACCGACAAGTTGCGCGAGCAGGGCAATACGCGCGGCCTCGCGCAGTTCACGCTGCAGCGCGCAATGCTGTCGATCGAGTCCGGGCAGCTCGAATCGGCCGAAGTTGCCATCGAACACGCAAGCGAATGGCTAGAGGGCGACGACAATGCCGCCGCCCGGGCCCTGCTGTTTCGCGTCGAAGGCCGTTGGCTGCGTGCGCGCGGCGAGCATGAAGAAGCAATGGTGCGATTTGCGGCGGCGCTGGATGAGGCGCGGAAAACGGGAGAAGATGTCGCGGTGTTACAAGCGCGGCTGCAGCATGCGCAGAGCTTCGCCCTGCAGCCGCGAATTGCCGAGCTGGACGACATCCGCACGACAGCAGAGCGTATTGGCCATGGGGAACTCGAATTCGAAAGTACGCTGGCTACGGCAAACGCGCAGTTCGAAAACCGGCAGTTTGACGATGTGGAACACATGCTGAGCGCGATATTGCGCAGTACGCTGGTTGGGTCCGGTTTCCACGGCAGCTACCGTGGCCAGCTGCTGCTCGCCGACGCGCTGATTGCGCAAGGTAAGTCGGCAGAGGCGGAGACGGCATACCAACGCGCTGTCAAAATGATCGACCGCGCGCTGGCGGCGCAAAATAACGATCAGCAACAATCCTTCAAGGCGCTGCCCGCGGTGCGGCGTATTTTGGAGTACAGGAGTGCACTCAGTGAAACCTGACCGGCAGCAATCGGCGGAGCCCGGAGAAACGACGATGGAGCAGATCGTTGAGCGTATCCAGGCCATCTCCACTGAAAACGAACGCCTCGTGCGACAGCTGGCGGACGGTGAATTCCGGTTTCGTCATCTCGCCAAGGCCGTCTGGCAGGTACAGGAAGAGGAGCGCCGCAGCATCGCGCTGGAGCTGCATGACGGTATAGGCCAGATCCTGACGGCATTGATCAATCACATCAAGCATTCCGCGGACGAGACCTCGGAGGCGGACAATGACCAGTCCGTCGATCTTGCCACGACGGCGCTGGCTGAAGTTCGCCGCATGTCGCGAGCGCTACGCCCATCGGTCCTCGACGATCTCGGGCTCGAAGCGGCATTGCGATGGCTGATCCGTACGACATCCGAGGCATCCGGGCTCGATATCGAATTGGCGTGGAGCGAGGCTGGTGTCGCGCTGGACAAGCAAACCGAGACGCTCGTGTTTCGCATCGTCCAGGAGGCGCTGACCAATACTGTCAAGCATGCCGATGCTTCGCGTGCCCGTGTCACGGTCGATGCCGGGGACGGCCTGTTGCAGGTGTCGATCGCCGACAATGGCGTCGGATTCGATGCTGACGAGGTCATGTCCGCCAGCGATCGTGGCTTTGGCGCCCGCGGCATGCGTGATCGGGCAGAACTTTTCGGCGGCCGGCTGCACGTGGAGTCGGCGCCGGGTGCCGGTACGACCCTGTTGCTCGAATTGCCGGAGGCGACGCTATGAACACACCGATACGTATCCTGGTCGCCGATGACCATCGCATCGTTCGCGAGGGCATCGTCAGGATCCTGC
>JBFIQH010000153.1:0-7310 GCA_041609735.1 Woeseiaceae bacterium
CGACCAGCAAGCCTTGCATGACTTCGTGCTTGGGCAGGGGCTGCTGCCGACCGACATCCTGAAGGACGCCGTCATCAACGAGTTCGTGCCTGGCCAGCAATAGCGAACCGGTATAATTCGGCCATTTCCGGAGGGCCGCATGTCGGACGACATCGTCTGTTACCGTTGTGGTGGATCATTAAGCGCGTTGTCGCTGCCGTTGTCGCGGCGCGACGAATGCCCCCACTGCGAAAATTATCTGCACGTATGCCGGATGTGCCGGCATTACGATCCGCACGTGCCGCGGCAATGCCGTGAGGACGATGCCGACGACGTCAAGGAAAAGGAGCAGCTGAATTTTTGCGATTATTTCGAACCTGCCGATAACGCCTTCGACGCGTCCGGAAAAAGGGCGGCTGACCACGCGGCCCGCGAACTGCAAGCGTTATTCGGCGACGGTGACGCGGGCGGCGCGGAAACGCCGGCAGATGATGCGCTGAGCGACGCCGAAAAGCTGTTCCGCTGAGACGTCGACGCCGATGAATCCTCGCCGCAGACAATTACTGAAGGCATCGGCCGCCGGCATCGCGCTGCCGGCCATCGCGGCCTGCGGCGTCGACAAACAGCCGGCACCGGGCGTGCCGCGCAGCGAATTCAATGAGGACTCGACGGCGGAGCAGGTGACCGACGGGCTCGATCTTTCCGGCAAGCACGCGGTCGTTACCGGCTGCACCTCCGGGATCGGCTTCGAGACAATGCGCGTGCTTGCGCTCCGCGGCGCCTACGTCGTCGGCACAAGTCGTTCGCTCGAGCGCGCGGAAGCCGCGTGCAAACGGGTCGTCGGGGTCACATCACCGGTCGCGCTGGACCTGTCCGATCGCGGGTCGATCATCGATTGCGCGGACAAGATTCGGGTGTCGGGAAGGCCTGTCGACATGCTGGTCTGCAATGCCGGTATCCGGGGCGGCAGCGGCAGGGCGGAAACCGTCGGCGGCATCGAGCGGCATTTCGCGATCAACCACCTCGGCCATTTCCTGTTCGTCAACCGGCTGCTCGACCGGCTGTACACCGCATGGCAGGGAAGAATCGTCGTTGTGGCCAGCCGCACCTCGTATACCGGTGTACCCGACGAGGGCATCCGCTTCGACGACCTGACGCTGGGCGACGACTACAGTGACGCACTGGCCTATGGTCAATCGAAACTCGCCAACGTTCTGTTCGCCGATGGTCTTGCCCGGCGCCTCGTCGGCACGCGCATCACCGCCAATTCACTGCATCCGGGCGTTATCAACACGGAAATCGACCGCAATCTTGGCCGGCTGACGCAATTCGCTTTCAAGGTGCTGACCGCGCTCACCGGCAAGACGATCGAGCAGGGCGCGGCGACCAGTTGCTACGTCGCAACCAACCCCTCACTCGGTGCGACGAGCGGCCGCTACTTCGAAGACTGCAACGCCGTCACCGTCATGAGCAGTCATCACGGCGACCGTGCGCTTTCGGACAGGCTGTGGGCAATGAGCGAAAGCATGCTCGGCGACGCGATCATCAGGCACACGAGACCGGACAGTGAAAGCTGACTCCAGCAAAGCGCTGGTCGTGCTGTCCGGCGGCCAGGATTCGACGACTTGCCTTTACTGGGCGCTCGACCGCTTCGGCGCCGGCAACGTGTCGGCAATCACGTTCGACTATGGTCAACGGCATCGAATCGAACTCGATTGTGCGGAACGCGTCGCGGCAGCCGCGGGCGTACCGTGGGCGCTGTTGCCGATCGATACGTTCGCAGCGCTTGGCGGCAATGCCCTGACGGACACCGATATCGAGGTCAAGCCGTCACATGACAAGGACACCGCCTTGCCCAACACGTTCGTGCCGGGCCGCAACCTGGTCTTCCTGACGTTTGCGGCCGCGTTCGCATGGCCGCGCAAGATCGGCAATATCGTCACCGGTGTTGCGCAAACGGATTACAGCGGCTACCCGGACTGCCGCGAGGAAACGATAAAGGCACTCGAAACAACGATTTCGCTCGGCATGGAATGCGATGTGCGGCTGCATGCTCCGTTGATGCATCTCTCCAAAAGGGAAACGGTCGAGCTGGCGGCATCCCTCGATGCCATCGACGCAATGGCGCAAACGCACACCTGCTATAACGGGCAGCGCCCGCCGTGCGGGACCTGTGCGGCCTGTGAGCTTCGGGCGCGCGGCTTTGCCGAAGCCGGTATCGAGGATCCGCTAAACTCGCTGTCATGACCTACTCGGTTCGGGAAGCCTATATCACGCTGCAGGGCGAGGGCGCGCAGACCGGCAGGCCGGCCGTGTTCCTGCGCTTCGCCGGGTGCAACCTGTGGTCAGGGCGGGAGCAGCATCGCGCCGACGCCGTGTGCAAATTCTGCGACACCGAGTTCGTCGGTACGGACGGCCCGGGTGGCGGCAAGTTCGAATCGGCAATGGAACTCGCACGAGCCGTCGCCGCCTTCTGGCCGGCGGGCCAGCAGGGGCGCTATGTCGTGTGCACCGGTGGTGAACCGCTGCTGCAGTTGGACGCGGCGTTAATCGATGCGATGCATGACGCAGGCTTCGAGGTCGCGGTCGAGACCAACGGCACGATCGAGGCGCCGGCGGGCATCGACTGGCTGTGCGTCAGCCCTAAGGCCAACGCGCCGCTCCGGCAGCGTTGCGGCAACGAGCTGAAACTCGTATTTCCGCAGGTCGAGCCTGAGGCTCAGCCGGACCGTTTCGCCGATCTCGACTTCGAACATTTTTTTCTGCAGCCCTGTGACGACGCCAACCGTTCGGCGAACACGGCCGCGGCGATTGACTACTGTCTCGCGCATCCGCGGTGGAAACTGAGCCTGCAAACCCACAAGCTGATCGGCATCGCTTAGCCATGAAAATCAATCACCGTGTTGGCAGCGTTGTGTTCGGCGTCATTGTCGGCATCGTCGCCGCTGCATGGTCCTATCAATGGATTACCGATCCTGTAAAGGTAGCGGCGCGGCAGGCCGAGGAGCATGCCGTGATTCGTGCACGCGAGCTGCTGGCCGAGCGGCTGTCGATTGCCGATCTGCAGGTCGTGGATCCGCTCGCAACGGACCGCAAGGTGGGTAAGGTCTACATCTATCCGACAGACGACGGCTGGGATATTTCGGGTTACTACCGGCGTGACGACAACGACAGCTGGCATGCCTACCTGATGTCGGTAAGCTCTTCGCTACAGCTCAGGTCTTTGAAGGTGGACGACGACGATCCGGCGCTGGCAGCGCTGGCGGAATCCGATCCGGATGTCGAGATGGCGCGCTAGCCGGGCTGCCGCGCCGCCGCGTCGGCTTCAGCGTCTTCCTTGCGCCACTCGAGCACGTTCAATTCGATAAAGAAAAATGCGAGCAGCCACAGGAACGCGTCCCAGAAATCGACGAAGTCGCCCTTGAAGCCCCAGTAAATCGCGGCCAGAAACAGGATCGAGTAAAAAATAATCTTCAGGCCGTTGCTCAACTGCAGGGCGAGGCCCTGGAAGCGACCGCGCTCCTGCAATCGGACGTCGACTTCGAGAATGACGACGATAAGAATCCAGACGGCGGCATTGATCGCGTCGGTCCATGCGAGGCGCTGGATGTCGACGAGGCCAGGCCAGTCGACGACGGCCGGCAGAGTGCCGAACTGCATCAGCGGCGCAACGTTGCCAAAGCCGGCACAGTTGGCCGCCGTTATCGTTACGTATTCGTCCAGGTCGACGGCGTAGGACCAGCTACCGTCGGCCAGCGAACAGAGCGACCCCGCCAGCGACACGGGGGCAACGTCGTAGGCGAACACGACATTGACGATGTAGCCGTAAAATGCGTACAGGATGAACGCGTAGCTCAGGAAGCGCACACCGTGCAGCAGCAGCGTCGTTCGCGGTGTGAAATGCCGGTCATCGAGCAGGTAGGTTTCAAGCTCGAACATCAGCAGCAGGACGACCCAGGCCGCGGTATCGATGGTTGCGGCGTAAGCCTCGATGAAATCGGCGAGAGCGATTCCGTCCGAAAACTGCAGCTGCGCGGCCAGGTATTCCTCGCGGCCGAAAATAAAGACGTTAATCGTCAGCAGACAATAGACCGCGTACTTGAAGAACTGGAATATGATCGCGCGGTTGACGGTCAAGCGGTTACCCGGCTTCCTGGGAGTCTTCTGCGTCGTAGTATACCCAGACGTTTTCTTCGCCGGTCAGTAATTCGATGTACTTGGGGTGGACGAACAGGTTTTCGCGCCCCGACTTGTATTCCCGCAGGACGCCGAGGTCGCACAGCTGTTTCAGGTACACCGATGCCGTCTGCCGCTTCGCGATGCCCGCGTCGACGATATTGTTGATCCGGCAGTAGGGCTGCTTGAAGAGCAACAGGACGAGTTCCCATGAATAGGTTTTCGGCAGCTCCCTTTGCACGAACTCCGCCGTGTGCTCCATCAGTTCCCGGATCGCCTTGATCTTGTCGGTCGTCCAGACGCAGGTTTCCTCGACGCCATCGAGGATGAACCGGATCCACGGCTCCCAGTCCTGTGTGCTGGTGACGTTCTGCAACAGGCGGTAGTACGCGCCCTTGTTACGAATGATGTAGTGGCTGAGGTAGAGAATCGGCGAATCCAGCAGCCCGTGTTCGACGAGGAACAGGATGTTGAGAATTCGCCCGGTACGGCCGTTGCCATCCTCGAACGGATGGATCGCCTCGAACTGGTAGTGCTGCACGGCCATCCGAACCAGCGGATCGATGTCCGTGGATTCATGCATGAAGTCGGCCCAGTTATCGAGCAGCGCTTGCAGCAGCTTCTGCCCGACAGGCGGCGTGTAGATGACGTCGCCCGACATGCGATTCTTCAGCGTCGTGCCGCCCTCTGATCGCAGGTCCAGTTCGACGCCCTTGACGGTACTGCAGATCTGGATCGCCATGTCCGTCGTCAACATGCGGCGCTGCACCATTTTTGTCCCTTCGTACAGCGCCGTGCGGTAGCGCAGCGCTTCCTTGGTCGCCGGGTCCGCCTTGTCATCGGCAACGCCGGCAAACTCGAACAGTTTGTCGGTGGTCGTGACGATGTTCTCGATCTCGGAGGACGCCCGCGCTTCCAGCAGCGGCAGGGCATTCACGAGGACCGCCGAATTCGGGATCAGCTCGGCCGCTTGCTTCAGTTCGGCCAGCGCGACACGGGCGCTGATGCACTTTTTGAGGATTTCCCGGGTTTCGATGCTCTGCAAGGGCGGCGGCAGCAAGGGCAGTGCGTTGTGCGGTTTTTTGGGATCAAAATCCGTCATTTAGCTCTTGCTCCTCAAAGTCGGCGCGATCGACAGTTTACGCCAACATGTCGACAAAAACGTATTTTATCGACATGTTGGCCGGACCTGTCGATGCGATCGACAGGATTCCCGGACGTGTCGATCTTTCCCCGATTTTTCGACACATGCGGAGTATAGGTCGATGTGATCGACGCGAATGTGAACCAAGTAGGGAAAAACCAGGTCGATGCTCAGGAGCGGGCTCGTCGGCGTCTGGCGACGTCGTGACAGCGGCGGCGGCGGGCCCTAAGCTGTCGGAGCATCGGCTATGCGACGCTCGCCGCGCGCGACCCCGGCATTGCCCCGCGGATCATGCGGCCGGCGGGCAGGAGACAAGGAGCATTGAGCATGAGGGTTTCGGCCAGGGCTTTATGGGTGACAGTGGGCGGGCTGCTCGTCGCTGCGTGCGGCGGCGGCGGTGGCGGCAGCATCGGTTCGCCACCACCGCCCCCGCCACCGCCACCGCCGCCGGGTGCGATCATTGACGTGCAGCGAGTTTTTCCGAACTTGAGTTTCAACTCGCCGGTTTCGATGAAGCAGGCACCCGGCGACTCGACCCGCTGGTTCGTCGTCGAGCAGGGCGGGGTAGTTCGCGTCTTCGACAATGATGCGGCGGTGAATTCGTCCGCCGTTTTTGTCGATATCAGCGGGCGTGTGGAAGACGGGCCGAACGAGGCCGGTCTACTTGGCATGGCTTTTCATCCGGCATTTCCGATGACGCCCGAAGTTTACCTGTCATATACCGCGAGCTCCGGCGGTTTAATTTCGCGGGTATCGAGATTTACGTTGGATTTACTCGACCCAAATATTCTCGATCCTGCCAGCGAAGAAATCCTGTTTGTTGTTCCTCAGCCGCAGGGCAATCATAACGGGGGTGACCTCGCTTTCGGACCGGAGTTTGAGCCAACGCTGTATGCGAGCTTTGGAGACGGCGGTGGCGCGGGCGATCCGGGCGAAAATGCACAAAATACGACGAACCTCCTCGGTACGATCGTTCGAATCGACGTCAACAGCCTCGGTATTTACGATATTCCGCCGGACAATCCGTTTCCGTCTGCCGATCTCTGCGCAACGGGCCCTAATAACAATGTGCCTTGCCCCGAGATTTATGCCTGGGGCCTGCGAAACCCTTGGCGTATAGGATTTGATTCTGCAACTGGTGAGCTATGGATCGGGGATGTCGGGCAAGGATCCTTCGAAGAGGTCGATCGAATCGACGCCAGCCAGATACCGACCGACCGCAACTTTGGTTGGGACGATCGGGAGGGAGCCCACTGTTTCGAGCCTGCCAGCGGCTGTGCGACGGATTCCATAGATCCCGTTACCGAGTATGGCCGCTCTCTGGGTGCGTCGATCACCGGAGGCTACGTTTATCGCGGCACAGCATTGCCGGACCTCAGCGGACAGTATATTTTCGGGGATTTCGTTTCGGGCCGACTTTTCAGCGTGCCGGCAAGCAGCCAGCCGACGGTTGCGCCGGATGAACTTCTCGACACATCGCTAAGTATTTCCACTTTTGCGCAGGACACGGATGGCGAGCTTTATGTTGTCGATTATGTCGGGGGCACGATTCACCAAATAGTGGACGCGCCCTGACAAGTGCGAGGGCTATAATCCGGTTAAGATTCGAATTGCGCCAGGCGTCCTGCCTGGCGCGCTTATAATGCAGCCACAACAATAACCGGGCACCGGGGGATGGTATGAGCGTAAAAAGCGATATCGAGATCGCGCAGGCGGCAGAAATGCTGCCGATCAATGACATTGGCGCGCGCCTTGGAATCCCCGCCGAATCGCTGATCCCGTACGGGCACGACAAGGCCAAAATCAGCGCCGACTTCATCAAGACAAACGGCCATGCGCGGGACGGCAAGCTCATCCTGGTTACGGCTGTCTCGCCGACGCCGGCCGGTGAGGGCAAGACGACGACGACGGTGGGTCTCGGCGACGGTCTGAATAAGATCGGCAAGAATGCGGCGATCTGCCTTCGCGAGCCCAGTCTCGGGCCCTGCTTCGGCATGAAGGGCGGCGCGGC
>JBFIQH010000154.1:0-7302 GCA_041609735.1 Woeseiaceae bacterium
CTCGGCGCCAAGCTGACCAGCGCCAAGGCCGGCAAGAAGGGCGTTGCCGTCGAGTACGAGGTCAAGGGCGAGACCGAGTCCTTCGAGGTCGACAAGCTGATCGTCGCCGTCGGGCGCCGCCCGTTCACGGACGGCCTGTTCGCAGACGACGCCGGCATCCAGGTCGACAAGAAGGGCTTCATCGAGGTTGACGACGAGTGCCGCACGCGCGTCAAGGGCGTTTATGCCGTCGGCGACTGCGTGCGCGGCCCGATGCTGGCGCACAAGGGGTCCGAAGAGGGCGTCATGGCGGCCGACCTGATCGCCGGCGAGATCGCCGAGATGAACTACAACGTCATTCCGTCCGTCATCTACACGGCGCCGGAGATTGCGTGGGTCGGTCTGACCGAGCAGGAAGTCAAGGAAAGCGGCCGCGAGTACAAGACCGGCACCTTTCCGTTCGCCGCGAGCGGCCGCGCGAAGGCGATGGAGCAGACGACCGGGCTCGCGAAAATCATCTCGGCCGTCGACGACGACGAAATCCTCGGCGTGCACATCGTTGGCCCGATGGCCGGCGAACTGATCGGCGAAGCGGTACTCGCAATGGAGTTTTCGGCCAGCACCGAGGACATCCAGCGGACGATCCACGCGCACCCGAGCCTGTCGGAAGCCGTGCACGAAGCGGCACTGGCCGTCGACAAGCGAGCGCTGAACTACCCGAACAAAAAGTAACTCCGGGAACCGTACGCGCAAACCTATTCTTCGGCCGGGTTTTCCTTGAACTGCCGCACGAAGCGCAGTGTCACGACGTTGATCAGCGCGAGCAGTATCGCGATCTCGTAGCGGTGAAACGCGACGGCAACACCGATCAGGCCGGTGTTCCAGATACTGGCCGCGGTGGCGGTGCCACGCACGCTGCCGTTCGACTTCAGAATTGCCCCGCCGCCGATAAAGCCGATACCGGTGATCAACCCCTGCAATACACGCGCCTCGGCATCAGTCGTGTCGAGTACCGATATTCCGACCAGCATGTAGCCACAGGCGGAGACCGCGACCAGCGGGAAAGTCCGAAGGCCGGCGCTGCGGCTTGCTTTCTCGCGATCGACGGCGATCGGCAATGCCAGCAGGAAGGCAATGCCGAGCTGTATCAGGTTTTGGAGTACAAGCGCCCAGTTAATGTCAATGGTAAAGAAATCCATTGTTCCTACTTCTTCCAGAAATGCGCATTCCTGATCCCGAGTTTCTCGGGGTCAAACGTATACTCGGTAACACCCGCGTTGCGTTGCTCTTCGTAATCCCGGAGCGCCGTTATTGCCGGCCGTCCCATGAAGAACAGGATCAGGATGCCGATGATGTTCAGCCAGGCCATCAGGCCGACGCCGATGTCGCCCAATCCCCAGGCGAGACCTGCTTCGCGCACAGCACCATAAAAAACGGCACCGAGCAGTAGGAATTTCAGAATCGTCAGTTCGTACGGGATGCGGAAAGTCCGACGGATATACGCAACGTTGGTCTCGGCGATGTAGTAATAGGCCATCAGCGTCGTGAACGCGAAGAAAAACAGTGCGATCGCGACGAAGGTCGTTCCGAATGGCCCCATGACGCTCTGTAACGCCAGCTGTGTGAATGCGGGGCTGTCGATCACTGTCTCGGCAGGGAGGTTCTGGATGACGAACGACTCCGCGGGGCGCACGTTGTAGGCGCCGGTCATCAGAATCATGAAAGCCGTTGCCGAGCAGACGAACAGCGTGTCGACGTAGACCGAAAAGGCCTGCACCAACCCCTGTTGCGCCGGGTGCTGAACCTCTGAAGCGGCCGCCGCATGCGGGCCTGTGCCCTGGCCAGCCTCATTGGAGTAAACGCCGCGCTTGACGCCCCAGCCGATTGCGGCGCCGACGCCGGCCATCGGCGTAAATGCGTCCGTGACGATCATGACGAAGATGCCCGGCAGCTGGGTAATGTTGAGGCCGATAATGAACAGCGCCATCGCGATGTAGGCAATGGCCATGAACGGCACGACGACCTGCGTCACGTGTGCGATACGTTTGACGCCACCGAAGATGATGAAGCCGAGAATAACGACGACGATGCCGCCTGCGATCACCTTGGTTCTGCTGACGGATCCGAGCGCGGTGTCGATGATGACGGTGCCGCCGAATGCCAGTTCGGCCGCGTTGCCGATAGCATTGGACTGCACCGTCGGCAGCAGGAGCGCGGTTGCAACGATCGCCGATATTGCGAAGATCCACGCGTACCATTTCTGGCCCATCGCTTTTTCGATGTAGTAGGCCGGACCGCCGCGGTACTGGCCTTCGTCGACTTCCTTGTAAATCTGGCCGAGCGCGGATTCGACGTACGCCGTTGACGCACCAAGAAATGCCACGACCCACATCCAGAATACGGCACCGGGACCGCCGAAGCCGATGGCGGCAGCAACGCCCGCGATGTTTCCGGTGCCGACACGACCCGAAAGCGACACGGCCAGTGCCTGGAACGACGAGATGCCTTCCTTCGATTCCTTGCTGGAGAACAGCAGCCGGATCATTTCGCCGAACAGCCGCACCTGCACGAAACGGGTAATTATTGAGTAGAAAAGGCCGGCGCCCAGGCACAGGTAAATGAGTGCGCTGCTCCAGATGTAGCTGTTAATCGTTGAGACGATTTCTTGCATGCCAGGTCCCCGAGGCGTTTTTCTTATTGGCGACGAGTCTACACCAAAAGGCTCATGGGCGATCCGGGCCGCGGGCCAGCGTGCTCAATGACCTCGCTCACTCGAAACCCCACTCGATCGCGACGCCATTGAGCACGCTGGCCCGCTACGTGGTTGGCATTCGAGTATTGTCGTGCCGCCCGGACGTCGCCATCGGAAAACGCAACTTCGCAAATTGCCTTTCGTATCGGATGAGACCGGGCGGGGCAGTGCACGCATGGGTCCTGCGATGGAGTGGGGTTCCGAAGGAGCAGGACCCATGCATGTGCTGCCCCGTCACTGCGTCCGGCTCACCGATGAGACATTGGCGATTTGTTCGATGCGCGCGATTACTGTGCTCAGCGTCGGCAAGTCCCGCACCTCTACGCTGACGCTGATGATCGTCTCCATCGACTTCTTGTCGGTCTTGGTCGTCATGTCGACGATGTTGGCTTTTTCGTCGGACAGCACCAGCGTGATGTCGCGCAGCAGGCCGCTGCGGTCGAAAGCACGGATCGTCAGGTCGACCGGGTAGTTGTCCTCGTCGGAATCGCCCCAGTTCACCTCGATGACGCGTTCCGGGCTGCGGCGTTTCAGTCCCAGGAAATTACCGCAGTCCTCGCGATGTATCGAGACGCCGCGGCCCTGTGTTATGTAGCCGGTGATCGCTTCCGGAGGAACCGGGCGACAGCACTTTGCGTAGTTGCACATCAGGTCGCCGATGCCGCTGACGGCGACGCCACCCGAGGTACCCTTGCGACGCCGGCGCTTCTTGCCGCGCACCTGCTTAGGCAGGTCGTCACCGCGCAACTGGTGCAGCGCCGTTGCGATCGCCGCGGCCGTCAGTTCGCCGGCGCCGAGCAGCACGCACAGCGCCTCGGTGTCTTTCTGCTTCAGCTGCCGCGCGATGCTGTCGGTCGGCGTGTCCTTCATGTTCAGGCGCGCAAGTTCGCGCTCGAGAATTTCGCGTCCCTGGCGCAGGTGCTGGTCGCGATCCTGCTGCTTGAACCAGTTGCGTACCTTTGCGCGCGAGCGCGAGCCGGCGAGGTAGCCGAGTCGCGGCACGAGCCAGTCGCGGCTCGGCTGCGGCTGGCTGCCGGTGATTATTTCTACCTTGTCGCCGTTCGCGATCCTGTAGGTCAGCGGCACGATGCGACCGTTGACCTTGGCGCCGCGGCAGCGGTGCCCGACCATCGTGTGGACGTGGTAAGCAAAGTCGAGCGGCGTGGCGCCTGCCGGCAGTTCGACCACATCGCCTTTCGGGCTGACTGCATAGACACGATCCTCAAACACATCGTCGCGGATCTGCTCGAGCAGTTCGCCACCGTCTTCGGCCGGCTCGAGGATCTGCCGCAGGAAGCGGATCTTCTGGTCGAATGCCGCCGGTGCGCTGCCGCCTTCCTTGTAGCGCCAGTGCGCGGCGACGCCGAGCTCGGCCTGGCGATGCATGTCGTGGGTACGGATCTGCACCTCGAGCGTCTTGCCTTCGGGTCCGACGACGGCAGTGTGCAGCGAGCGGTAGTTGTTGTCTTTCGGATTCGCGATGTAATCGTCGAACTCGCCCTTCAGGTATGGCCACAGCTTATGCACGACGCCGAGGGCCGCGTAGCAATCGTTGACGTCGTCGACGAGCAGCCGCACCGCGCGGATGTCGAACAATGCCTCGAGCCCGCGGTTCTTGCGCTGCATTTTTCGCCAGATGCTGTAGATGTGCTTGGGCCGCCCGCTGATCTCGGCCTTGATGTCCTCGGCAGCGAGTTCCTGCTGCAGCGTCGCCTTGATGTCCTCGATGAAGCGCTCGCGCTCATCACGCTTCTCGTTGAGCGAGCGGGCGATTGACGCATAGGTGTCGGGCTCGAGGTAGCGGAACGCGAGGTCCTCGAGCTCCCATTTGAGCTGCCAGACGCCGAGCCGGTTGGCGAGGGACGAGTAGATCTCGCGGGTCTCGATCGCCAGCGCACGCTGAACCTCGGGAGCGGCCTTCTTGGCGCTGCGGAGCCGATAGAGTTGCTCGGCGATCCTCGCGAGCACGAGGCGCACGTCGGAAACGACGGCGAGCAGCATCTTGCGCAGGGCTTCGGACTGCTGCACGGCCAGCGCCTCGCCCGGGCTCCAGTCGTCCGGCAGCGTGAATGCCGACAGCTGCGATAGCTCTCCTATTAGTTTAAGTAAGTCTTGTAACTCATTGTCAAATAGTGCTTTGTCATCGAGAAACCCGTCGCGATACAGCGGGCACAACCGGACAGCAGCCAGCACGTCGGCCGGCAGTCCGAGCGAGGCGACGATGGCGGCAATCGCTTGTCCCTCGTCGGCGGCACGAACGGCATCGGCAGCGGTTGCGGCGGCGTCGGCCAACGCACTCGCGCGCGCGACGATGGCGGCCTGATCGGCGCTGTTTACGGATGTTTCGGCAGCCGGAGTCGACATTAAGGCCCGATCAGACATTGTGCCTGTGCGAGGATAAACCGTTATCATACGCGCAGTTTCCGGCACCGTGGCCCGGCCGGTAACGCGGCTTGGGGCACACAACCGGAAATTGCAGAGGGCCGATCCGCACAGGTTGTTGATTTAAAGGGATTGCATCGCAAAGCTCGCCATGGCGTTGTGCCTTACGCGAGCGCGCAATCTGGAGTTTTATGGCAGGACACAGTAAATGGGCGAACATCCAGCACAGGAAGGGCGCCCAGGACAAGAAACGCGGCAAGCTGTTCACGAAGCTGATCCGCGAAATCACCGTCGCGGCGAAGATGGGCGGCGGCGATGCGGACGCGAACCCGCGCCTCCGGCTCGCGATCGACAAGGCCAAGGCACAGAGCATGCCGAAGGACAACATCGAGCGCGCCGTCAAGCGCGGTGCCGGCGATCTCGATGGTGACGAGTATTTCGAGATCCGCTACGAAGGCTACGGCCCTGGCGGCACCGCCGTGATGGTCGATTGCCTGACCGACAACCGCAACCGCACCGTGGCCGAGGTTCGCCATGCGTTCTCGAAGTTCGGTGGCAACCTCGGCGCCGATGGCTCCGTCGCGTACCTGTTCGCGCACGTCGGACAATTGATCTACCCGCCCGGCAGCGATGAGGACGCGATCATGGAAGCGGCGATCGAGGCGGGCGCCGAAGACGTCGTCGTCGATCCGGACGGCTCGATCGAGGTGTTGACGGACCCGGGCGATTACGAGGATGTGCTGAAGAAAATGCGCAAGGCCGGTCACAAGCCCGAGAGCGCGGAGCTGACGATGCGCGCCGCAACCAGTTCGACGCTCGACGCCGACACCGCGTCGTCGATGGTCAAAATGCTGGAGATGCTCGAGGACCTCGACGACGTGCAGAGCGTCTATTCGAACGCGGATATCTCCGACGAGGTGCTCGCGGAACTGTGACGCCGGTGGCGACAGCTAACGAGCGAGACGATGAGCGACAAACGATGAGCCAGAGAAAACGCATCCTCGGCATCGACCCCGGCTCCCGGCAGACCGGCTTCGGCGTGCTCGACCTTGACGGCAACCAGGCGATTTATGTCGCGAGCGGCACCGTCAGGAGCCTCGACGGCGATTTCCCGAGCCGCCTGCGGCAGATTTTCGAGTCGGTGGCGAACATCGTCGCCGAGTACCGCCCCGACGTCGTCGCGATCGAGTCGGTCTTCATGCACAAGAACGCGAGCAGCGCGCTGAAGCTCGGCCAGGCACGTTCGGCGGCGCTGTGCGCGACGTTTGCCGGCAACATCGAGGTGCATGAGTACGCGCCGCGCGAGATCAAGCTCGCAATCGTCGGCACCGGCTCGGCGACGAAGGAGCAGGTGCAGCACATGGTTGTCTCCCTGCTGTCGCTCGACGCAGTGCCGGCTGCAGATGCGGCCGACGCGCTCGCCGCGGCGCTGTGCCACGGACACCAGCGCAGGATCCGGCAGCGCCTTGTCGCAGAGACGCACGTGGCGGGCCTTTCATGATCGGCTCGCTGCGAGGCCGCCTGATCGCGAAGCAGGCGCCGTCGATCATCCTCGAGTGCAACGGCGTCGGCTACGACGTCGAGACGCCGATGTCGACGTTCTTCGAGCTGCCGGCCGTCGGCAGCGAATGTTTCCTGTACACGCACCTGTTGGTGCGCGAGGACGCGCAGATCCTGTACGGGTTCGCCTCCGATGCCGAGCGGGCGCTGTTTCGCAGCGTGCTCAAGGTGCGCGGCATCGGCGCGCGCATCGCACTCGCGATCCTGTCGGCGATGACCGAGTCCGATTTCAATCGCTGCATCGAGTACGAGGACGCCGCCGCGTTGTCGAAGATTCCCGGTATCGGCAAGAAGACGGCCGAGCGCCTGATCGTCGAGATGCGCGACCGTATTACGACGAGAGGCGACAACGTCGTGCGCATCGACGTCGAGAAGGGCGCGAAGTCCGAGGCCGTCGATGCGCTGGTCGCGCTCGGCTACAAGCCGGCCGAGGTCAACAAGCTGATCGCCAAGCTCGACGTCGACGGTCAGTCGGCCGAAGACATCATTCGCCTCGCGCTGCGACAGGCGGCCGGTTAAGGAGACCCTGATGAATTCACGTCGCACACGACGAACGGAAGTGGGGCAAGGCAAGGCGCGAGGAGCGCCGTGTACTTTACGTACACGAGTGACGAGCAACCCGGCCTTGC
>JBFIQH010000155.1:0-7227 GCA_041609735.1 Woeseiaceae bacterium
ATCGACACAAACAGAATGGCCGCGATCAGGAAGCTGTTCTTGTCGTACATGATTTCACGCATGGGCAAGTCTCAAAGGTCGAACGCATACTGGATTCTGATGCCGAGTGCCGGCCAATCACGCCGGGCAGAATTCTGCACTGGCACTCGCCCGAATCGCTACTCAGGCACGGTGCCCGATTCGATATAGCGGCGAAATTCGGTACACGCCCGCTGTTCGTTGTCCCTCGACGCGTCGCTCGGGTGATTCTCATTGAATTCGGACCACTCGACACACTTTCGGAACATGGCGAGCCCGAGCGGTGATTGCATACGTTCCTGTTGCTCGCTCGTCATCGTGCCGGCAACCCGATCGGAGAGGCCTTCCTGCATCTGCTTTACGTTTGATTCGTTCAGCTGATCGAGTTCGAGCGCCTGGTCGGCGTCGACAGGCTGGGCATCGCGCCACAGCATGATCAGGAATCCGATGCTGAATGCAACCAGCAGCGCCACGGCGGCGGTGATCACCGGGAACAGGCGGGATTTCATCATGCTGGGATTGTAGACCGGCCGGTACGCAATTGTCCTTATTACGATTTCTGACGGGATACGCAAAATGGAGTTCCCGTTCCCGACGGTCGAGGCAGGCGATGGCTGACAAGAAGACGGAATCTGCGCCCGGCGTTCGTGTCCCCGCGACCCCGGCCGCCCGCCCAGCGTCCATTCGCCGCGATGCGGACGAGGTCAAGGCGCTGTACCGTGAAGGACGGTATCCCTACAAGTCCCGCATTCGACGGGCCGAATACGAGGCGCACAAGAAGCAGCTGCAGGCCGAGCTGTTGAAAGTGCAAAGCTGGGTGAAGGAAAGCGGGCAGCGTATCGTTGTACTGTTTGAGGGCCGGGATGCTGCCGGCAAAGGCGGCACAATCAAACGATTCATGGAGCACCTGAATCCGCGTGCTGCGAAGGTCGTCGCATTGGAGAAGCCGACGGACAGGGAGCGCGGTCAGTGGTACTTCCAGCGATACATCGAACACCTGCCGTCCATCGGCGAAATGGTGCTGTTCGACCGCTCCTGGTACAACCGCGCTGGCGTCGAGCGCGTCATGGGATTCTGTGACTCAGTGGAGTACCTTGACTTCATGCGCCAGGCACCGGAGCTCGAGCGCATGCTGGTGCGATCGGGAATTCAACTTTTCAAGTACTGGTTTTCCGTGACGCGTGGAGAACAGGACCGCCGCTTCGAGGCGCGTCAGCGTGATCCGCTGAAACACTGGAAAATGAGCCCGATCGACCAGGCGTCGCGCGACAAGTGGGACGAGTATACGAAGGCGAAGGAATCGATGTTCTTTTACACGGATACGCTGGACGCACCGTGGACGATCGTCAAGTCAGACGACAAAAAGCGGGCGCGACTGAACTGCATGCAACATTTTCTCAGTTGCCTCGACTATGACGGCAAGGACAAGACGATCGTTCGCGGACCGGATCCGCTGATCGTCGGCAATTCCGCCCAGGTCATTGCGAAACGCCGCCATCTGTGGGGATAATCGCGCCGGCTCGCGTCGGCTTCCCCGCGACGGTTAGCCGTGAACCCCGTCAGGCCCGGAAGGGAGCAGCGGTAGCGGTGACACCGGGTGCCGGGGAGCAGCTGGCGCGGGCCACTCGGCCCTTGCGGCCGATGGTCGGTACGTTACACTGACAGATTGTCACTCCGAACCTCGCCAGCCGTCCATTCAATGAGTTACCTCGTTCTCGCGCGTAAATGGCGCCCCAAGACCTTTGCCGACACGGTCGGCCAGTCACACGTGTTGCAGGCGCTCGTCAATGCCCTGGACACCGGCCGGCTGCATCACGCCTACCTGTTTGCCGGCACCCGCGGCGTCGGCAAGACGACGATCGCCCGAATACTTGCGAAAGCGCTGAACTGCGAAAAAGGTGTCAGCAATGACCCCTGCGGCGAATGCAGTGCGTGTCTTGAAATCGACGAAGGCCGGTTCGTCGACCTGATCGAGGTCGATGCGGCCTCCAAGACCAAGGTCGACGATACGCGTGAGCTGCTCGATAACGTGCAGTACGCGCCGGCACGCGGTCGCTACAAGGTCTACCTTATCGACGAAGTGCACATGCTGTCGAAAAGTTCGTTCAACGCCTTGCTGAAGACCCTCGAGGAGCCACCACCGCATGTCAAGTTCCTGCTCGCGACCACCGACCCGCAGAAATTGCCGGTCACCGTACTGTCGCGCTGCCTGCAGTTCAATCTGAGCCGCCTGACACCGCGGCTCATCGCCGATCGCCTCGACTACATTTGCGCTGAGGAAAGGATCGAAGTCGAGACAAGCGCCTTGCAGCTGATTTCGAGAGCCGCCGACGGCTCGCTGCGCGACGCGCTCAGCCTTCTCGACCAGGCGATTGCCTATTGCGGCGGCAAGGTCGAGGAAGCGCCGGTAGCAGCCATGCTCGGAACCATAAACCGGCAATACGTCTCGCGACTCGTGCGCTTGCTCGCCGACGGGGACGGTGCCGGTATCCTGCAGGCGATCGCCGAAATCGATGAGCATTTTCCGGACTACGCACGCCTGCTCGAAGATCTTGCGCGGCTGCTCCAGCGCGTGGCCATTTTCCAGGTGATCGGACCGACGCACGCCGAGGATGAATTCGATACGGGTGAATTGCAGCAATTCGCCGACCTGATGCCTGCGGCCGATGTGCAGCTGTTCTACCAGGTCGCGTTGCTCGGTCGACGCGACCTGCATCTCGCTCCGGATCCGCGCAGCGGCGCTGAAATGACGCTGCTGCGCATGCTGGCATTCAAGCCAGTGGAGGCAGGCCACGCCGGAGCGGGCGGCCAGCCCCGCGTGCGAGCGGCGGCAACGGCGAAGCCGTCCGCAGGCGCATCCGACGAGGGCGTCGCTCCCGCCGCGCGAAAGTCCTCGGCGGCCTGGCAGGACCCGGACTGGAACACGCTGATTGCATCACTGCAGCTGAAGGGTGCGGTGCGTATGCTGGCCATCAACTGCGCCTACTTGCGGCGCGGGGGCGATACCCTGTATTTCACCGCCGACAGCAAGGCCGAAGCGGTGTTTACGCGGGAGCGACGCGACGCGCTGGCAAAGGCTATTTCGGCGTTTTACGGTGAGACGCTGCACGTCGATATTTCGCTGGCGGAGACCATCGATGATGGTGCAGAAACCCCGGTGCAGGCGGAATCGCGCAAGACCGGCGAACAATATGACGCGGCGCGCGAGTCGATCGAATCCGATCCCAACGTCCAGGCGTTGCAAGATATGTTCGGCGCCGAGTTGAAAACAGACACGATAGAGCCCATTAATTCGCCGCAATCCGACTGATTTGCGACAAGCGTCGAAGGAGACAGCATGAAAGGTGGTCTTGGCCAGCTGATGAAGCAAGCCCAGAAAATGCAGGAAGACATGAAGAAGGCGCAGGAAGAAATGAGCGCAATGACCGTCACCGGCGAGTCGGGAGGCGGCATGGTCAAGGTAACGATGTCCTGCAAACATGAGGTGCGTGCGCTGGAAATTGATGACACGCTGATCGGTGATGACAAGGAAATGCTCGAGGATCTCGTGATCGCCGCATTCAATGATGCGCAACGCAAGGTCGAATCCACCGTGCAGGAAAAATTCTCGGGCATGGCGGCGGGCCTGAACCTTCCTGCCGGAATGAAGCTGCCGTTCTAGAATCCGTGTCCTATTCGCCGTTACTCGTCAAGCTGATTGACGCGCTGCGCTGCATGCCCGGAGTCGGGCAGAAGTCGGCGCAGCGTATTGCATTTCACCTGCTCGAGCGAGACCGTGAAGGTGCCGCCGGTCTGTCGGGCGCGCTGTCCGAGGCCGTCGACAAGATCGGCCACTGCCGTCGTTGTCGCATGCTCACCGAACTCGACATCTGTTCCATCTGTTCGGCCAGCGGTCGCGACGAATCGCAGCTGTGCGTCGTCGAATCGCCAGCGGACGTCATGGCCATCGAGGACGCAACCGGATTTCGCGGGCTGTATTTCGTCCTGATGGGGCACCTGTCGCCACTCGACGGCGTCGGCCCCGAGGAGCTGGGTCTTTCGATGCTGGCCGACCGGCTGGACCAAGGTGGCATCAAGGAATTGATCATCGCGACAAACCCGACTGTGGAAGGTGATGCGACTGCGCATTACCTTGCCGACATGGCGTCGAGTAAGAGCATCCAGGCCAGCCGTATCGCGCACGGCGTGCCGCTCGGTGGCGAGCTCGAATACGTTGACGGAGGCACACTGTCACACGCGTTTTACGGCAGGCGCGTCGTCGACTGATTCGAGCGCGCTAAGGAGAGACAGAAAATGACAGACTGCCTGTTTTGCAAAATTGTGACCGGTGACATCCCGGCGGACATCGTCTTCGAATCGGATACCGCACTTGCGTTCCGGGACATTAACCCGAAGGCGCCGACACACGTGCTGATCATTCCGCGTCGGCATGTCAGCACGATCAATGACATCGGGGTGAACGACGAGTCGCTGGTCGGCAGCCTTTTCAGCGCTGCGCGGAAGATTGCTGCAGACGAAGGACTCGCCGAGGACGGGTATCGGGTTGTCATGAATTGCAACGAGGCGGCAGGACAATCGGTCTTTCACATACACCTGCACCTGCTGGGTGGACGCGCGCTCGGCTGGCCGCCCGGCTGACGCTCAACGGTATCGTCCGCGCACTATTTTTTCAGACAAGAATACTGCACGCCTGAAACTCTCGTAACGCCGCGCGCGAAGGCTGCCGGCGTCGACCGCCGCTTTGACCGCGCATCCGGGCTCCTGCAGGTGCCGGCAATCGGCGAAACGACATTGTTCCGCGACATCACGAATTTCCCGGAATCCCTGTTGGACATCCTGGAAGGACTCGAGCATCGGCGCATAGTCCCTGACGCCGGGAGAATCGATCACGGTGCCGCCGCCGTCGAGCCGAATCATCGATGACGTCACGGTCGTATGGCGACCCTCGCGGTGCTTGCGGGACACTGCCGCGGTCTTCAGCAACTCATCGTCTGCCAGTGCATTGATCAGCGTCGACTTACCGACACCGGATTGGCCAACGATGATCGTAAGACGCCGGCCGATGCACTGACGAAGTGACTCGATGTTGACCCCGGTTTTGGCGCTCGTCTGCACGGCCGAATAGCCAAGTGACTCGTAATTCTCGAGTTCCTGCTTCGTTTCAGGAGCAGTTTCGAGGTCGCACTTGTTGTAAACGACGATACCGCCGATGCCCATCAGTTCAGCGGCACACAGGTAGCGATCGACGACGAACCAGTCCGGTTTGGGGATCGCCGCGGCAACGACGGCGAGCGTGTCGAGATTCGTCGCCAGTACCTCGCGGTTGCCGCGCGTGTCTGTTCGGGTCAGTTCATTGCGGCGTTTGCCGATTGCGGTAATCAGCAGTTCGTCGTCGTCGGGCAGGGGCTCGACAGTTACGGTGTCGCCGCAGACAGGACGCAGTTTTCGGCCCTTGATGCGCGCGTCGGCACTAGCGCCGTCCGACAGCTGTACCCGAATGCGCCGGCGGTACGTGGCCGTGACCAGGGCAGAAAATTGCGTCACTGTTTACTCATCGTCGTCCGGAGACGCCAGTATGCCGACTTCAGTTGCGCCATGTAACCGGTCCCCATGTAAACTAGCGTCATGGATAAAAGCAGCAACCTGATCTGGATCGACCTGGAGATGACCGGGCTCGATTCGAATACCGATACGATTATCGAAATCGCTACCGTTGTCACCGACAAGTACCTTAACGAGCTCGCCGAGGGGCCCGTCATCGCGATTGGCCAGTCCCGTGAGACGATGGACGCCATGGATGAATGGAACACCCGGCAGCACGGTGACTCTGGCCTGACGAAGCGCGTTCTCGAGAGCGTCATGACGCTGTCCGAAGCCGAGTCTCAGACGCTCGCTTTTCTCGACGACTGGGTCGAGGAGGGCGCCTCGCCAATGTGCGGCAACAGCATCTGCCAGGACCGGCGCTTCCTGGCGCGTGAAATGCCGATGCTCGAATGCTACTTTCACTACCGCAATCTCGACGTCAGCACGTTGAAGATTCTTGCCCAGCACTGGGCGCCGGCGGTTGCGGCCGGATTCGTGAAGGAATCCGACCACCGCGCGTTGTCCGACATACGGGATTCGATTGCGGAGTTGCGCTGGTATCGTGACAACCTGTTCGACTCGGCCGTTCTCGCCAGCGATTGATGGCCGAACCTGCCTACGCATCGGCCAGCGTCCGCAACAGCGAGCCGATACTCGGGGTGCTCATCGACGAACTCGGCGAGCGAGACCGACTGCTCGAGATCGGTTCGGGTACCGGGTACCACGCTGTGACTTTCGGGCGCGCTCTCCCGGAGCTGACCTGGCAGACAAGTGACCTGCCGGAGAACCACGCCTTTATCCAGGCGGCAATCACCGAGTCCGGGCTGGCCAACGTACTGCCGCCAATTGTGCTCGATGTACTCGACCCGAAAGACGCTGACCTTGACGATGCAAATTTTGATGCCGTTTACTCCAGCAATACCGCACACATCATGAGCATCGATGCGGTGCGCAGCATGATGGTCATTGTCGGCACCGTGCTTCGGCCGGGGGGGTGCTTCCTGCTTTACGGCCCGTTTAAGCGTGACGGGCTTTTCAACACGGCATCGAACGCGGCGTTTGACGAATCGCTGCGCAGGCAAGATCCCGCGATGGGAATTCGCGACCTCGAGCAGATCGATCAGCTCGCCGCAAATCAATCGATGTCGCGTACGCGAGCCTACGCGATGCCGGCAAACAACCTGCTGGTTGTCTGGGAAAAAGAAGAGGACAGCTCATGACTACTCATACGGGCGGCTGCCACTGTGGCAACGTACGTTTCGAAATCGAAGCGCCGGCAAGTATCGAGGCAACAGAATGCAACTGCAGCATCTGCAGCAAAACCGGTTTCCTGCATTTGTTCGTGACGCGCAATAACTTTCGGCTGCTGGCGGGCGAGGACGAACTGACGACGTACACGTTCGGGACCGGCATCGCGCAGCATTATTTCTGCAGGACCTGCGGTATCAAGTCGTATTACCTGCCCCGGTCGCATCCGGACGGCTACAGCGTCAATGTGCGCTGCCTAGACGCGTCGACGATTGAGTCGGTCCGGACGACCCCGTTCGACGGCCGCAACTGGGAGCAGAATGTTGCCAAACTGTCGCCATTAAGCGACTGATATCCCAGCGGTTTGGCTGGCCAGTC
>JBFIQH010000156.1:0-7066 GCA_041609735.1 Woeseiaceae bacterium
CAGCACCAGCGCGCTGACGAGCGCGATACCGAGGCCGACCAGCGCCAGCGGCAGCCATGGCAGAGCGGCGATGCCGGACAGCATGCCGTCGCTCGGCGGCGCCGAGAACGCGGACTGCATCAGGCGCGCCGCGGCAGCATCGAGGTCTGCGAGCTCGTCGCGCAGGCTCGCCATTTCGCCGACCGCGTCGTTCAATACCGGCAGCGCGTCGCCAATAGCGGCAACATGCAGAGCCATCGGCGCAACGACGGCCGCCTGGCCGTCGGCATCGAGCGCGCTTATGTCCAGCGTCGATCCGCGTCCCGCAAATCCGCTCACAATGTTGTCGACAGCCGCCGCATCCTCATTCATCGTCCCGAGAGCAGCTGCCGGGTCTGCCGCGATCACGACATTGGCAGCCGCTGCGCGCAGCCGATCGGCGCGCTGCTGCAAATCCTGCACGATGGCCGCCCTGCCACTCTGGTCCAGCAGTTCATTCGACTGCGCCAGAATTTCCGCGGCCGCAGCGGCGATCGCGTTCGATGCCGACGCCAATGGCTCGATCGTTGCCCGTTTTTGCACGATCTTGCCGGCACTTTGTTCGAGCGCCTGCCAGTCAACCACGCGGCCCGGCACGTCACCGGCACCGCGTCGCAGCTCCGCGACGCGCGCCACGTTGCGCTCGAACTCGTCAAACGCATTGGCGTTGCCGCGCACCGCCGAATGGGCACGTTCCGGCAGAACCTGCGACAGCGCAGCAAGGCTGGCCGCATCGGAACCGCCGCTGGCCGACTGCAGGTACATGAGACCGCCGGCCGCGACCAGAACCAGCGCGGTAAACAGCGCGATCAATCGAAACAGGGTTGTCGTATCGGTTGTATTAGCCATGTTGTGTGACTCGGTGGTTTGCCGCCGGACGCGCCGTCATTCTGCGGCTGCCTGCAGGAACAGGTTGCTTTCCAGTAACTCGAACAGATCGAAAACCGGCCAACCCTCGCTGTTGCGCTGGTAGCTGCCTTCGAGGAAACGATCGCAGCGCACCGCCGTATTCGGTGCCGACTCGGAATATTCGTGGTCCATGAAACGTCGAAAGCCGAGGACTTCGTCGACGACCAGCCCGGCCGGAATCTCGCGATGGTTGACCGAAATGACGCGCGTCGTTCGCCGCAGCGTCGTGCGGCCGCTGCCGAGCATCAGCTTGACGTCGATCAACGGCAGCAAGTGGCCGCGAAGATTGGCGATGCCGAGCAGCCAACGCTTTGCGCCCGGCACCCGCGTCATCGAGTCCGGCAGCATCAGCACTTCGCGCACCTGTTCGCGGCTCGCGACAAACTGTTCTTCACCGATACGAAACCCGACCCCGACCCACTCGGCCGACTGTGAGGCTGCAGAGCCGCCCGCCTGTACGTTCGCGCTGCGACGCTCGATTTCGCGCAGCAGATCGAACGGCTGCTTGACCAGCGACGCGAGCTCCACGGTCGCGCTCATTCAGGCTGCCATCACCGCGTGGATCATGCTGACGAGCTGTTTCTCGGCGACCGGCTTGACGAGGTATTCGACGGCACCCTGGCGCATGCCCCAGATCTTGTCGGTCTCCTGGTCCTTGGACGTGATGATAATGACCGGAATGTTCGACGTTTGCGGGTTCTTGTTCAGTTTGCGGGTTGCCTGGAAACCGTTCATGCCGGGCATGACGACATCCATCAGGATGCAGTCCGGGCGGCCCGAAATTGCCTGCTTCAGGCCCTCCTCGCCGCTGTCCGCGACCAGTGTCTCGAAGCCGTTCTTTTCGAGCATGTTCTGGAACAAATGCAGCTCGGTCGGGGAGTCGTCGATGATCAGCACCGTTGACATGGAGAGTTCTCCGCTCAGTTAATCTGGTTCGATATTGCGCCAATCAATTCGTCTTTGGTGAATGGCTTGGTCAGGTATTGCTCGGAGCCGACGATGCGGCCGCGCGCACGATCGAACAGTCCGTCCTTGCTCGACAACATAATGACCGGCGTTTCGCGAAAGACCTTGTTGTGCTTGATCAGCGAACAGGTCTCGTAGCCGTCGAGGCGCGGCATCATGATGTCGACGAAAATCAGGTCCGGCTGATGATCCGCAATCTTCGACAGGGCATCGAAACCGTCGATGGCCGTGAAAACCTGGCAGCCCTCCTTCGTCAGCAGGGTTTCGGCCGTTCGCCGAATGGTCTTGCTGTCATCAACGACGAGAATCTTGAGTCCGTTCAGACTTCGAGATTGAGTACTTGACACCGGAAATCCTCCAAAGCCCGGCGGTATCGAACGCGAGCGCCCATACCCGCCTTACCGCCGGGAAAAATGACTTGTACCATATTGACATAAGTCCTGCTACGACGCCCCCCGCAGAGCCCAAAATTGCCGTTAAAACCGACGCTTGTCGGCTGTTTGCCGTCTGTTTTCGTCGCTGTATAGTGGGCCGCTCGTAATCTAGCCAATCGTGATCTGAAAATGGCGGACAAAACTCTCAAAATTGGCGTTGTCATGGATCCAATCGCGTCAATCACGCCAAAAAAAGACAGCTCGCTGGCGATGCTGCTCGAAGCCGGGCGTCGCAACGCGGATATCCGCTATTTCGAGCAATCCTCGCTCCGCATCATCGACGGGCGTGCCATGGGTCGCGGCCGGGCGCTGACGGTCACGGATTCGAACGATTCCTGGTGGTCGTTCGGGGAGACGGAAGACATTCCATTGGGCGACCTCGACGTAATTCTGATGCGCAAGGATCCGCCGTTTGACATGGAATACGTCTACACGACCTATATCCTCGATCGCGCGCGGGCAGCCGGCGCGTTGATCGTCAATCACCCGCAGGCGCTGAGGAACATGAATGAGAAGGCGTTCACGGCCTGGTTCCCGGAATGCGCGCCGCTGACGCTGATCACCCGCTCGATGGCCGACATGAAAGCGTTCCTGGCCGACAACGAGCGCATCGTCGTCAAGCCGCTGGACGGCATGGGCGGGAAATCGATATTTGTCGTCAAAAAGGGCGACAACAACGCCAACGTCATTTTCGAGACGCTGACCGACAACGGCCGGCGCTTCGCGATGGCGCAACGCTACATTGCGGAAATCTCGGAAGGTGACAAGCGCATCCTGCTGATCGACGGCGAGCCGGTGCCCTATGCGCTGGCAAGAATTCCGTCCGCGGACGACAACCGCGGCAACCTCGTCATGGGCGCAACCGGCAGGGGCCAGGCACTGTCGGCGCGCGACCGCGACATCTGCGCGCGCGTCGGGCCCGTGCTGCGTGACCATGGCGTCATTTTTGCCGGCATCGACGTCATCGGCGACTACCTGACCGAAGTCAACGTGACGAGCCCCACCGGGATCCGCGAGCTCGACCGGCAATTCTCGCTGAACATCGCTGGCCTTATGTTCGATGCCATCGAGAAGCGCCTGGCCTGACACCGCGGATCCCCGAGGGTGACGCAGTTCTCACCCCGGGATCGGGCGAGCGGGTACACTGGCTTGACGCCGGAAACGCTCAATAAGCGCTTGTTTAAGTTTAGAAATTGGCGGATCATTCCTGCGGGCACCGGCGTCCGCAATGGCACCCGCTGCACCCCCCGATATGGCGAGAAACGCTATAAAACTGGACCCGCTCGACGAGCTCAGGCTCATACCCCGGCCGACAACTGACCGGTTGCCGGCCATGCTGTTTCTCGCGGCGCTGATTCACGGCGTCCTGATCATCGGCATCGCGTTCAATCCTGCACTGACAGAGGAATTCGCCGAGGCAATTTCGCTCGACGTGACCATCGTCGCCGAGACCGATCAGCACATTGAACGCCCGGACCGTGCCGAATACCTTGCTCAGGCGAGCCAGGAGGGCGGCGGCAATACGAGCGAGCACGTGCGCCCCACGGCAGCCGAAGAATCCACATCACCGATCGATAATGCCGGCAGCGAGTCGGGCACGAGCTTTGACGATTCCACGACGCGCGAGCGTTCGGCCGACGAGTTGCTGGCGTCGACGCGTGGACTCGACCAGCGTGTCGTGGACGATCCGCGTGCCGACCCGCAGCCCGACCCGCAGCGGGCGATGGCGCTCGAAAAAGGCAGCGAGATGACGCTGCCGCTGCCGCGTCACACGACGGCCACGCTGCTGATCCATGACGACGACCCGCGCCAGCTGGTCATCAGCGCCGACACCGAGGAATCGACGGTCGCGGGTTATCTGGACAACTGGAAGCACCGCATCGAAGCCGTTGGCAACGAATACTTCCCGGAACTCGGCATCGCCGACGGTCTCACCGGCAGCCCGACGCTCGAAGTCAGCATTTCGTCGTCCGGCGACCTGGCCGACGTCATCATCCTGAGATCCTCGGGATCACGCGTCGTCGACAATGCAGCTCTTGATATCCTGCAACGCGCATCGCCGTTCGACCCCTTCCCGGTAGAGATTCGCGACGACTACGATTCGCTGCGCTTCGCGTACAAGTGGTTGTTTGCCGAACACGTTTCGACGCGAACGGCGAGCGTCAACCCGTAACATAATCAGCTGGCGTACCGTATTGCGGTTGTACCCTGCCCCGCGAGGCTGGATACTTGGCGCATGGAAGCAACGAATTCGCTTGCGAACCAGCTGCTGATCGCGATGCCGGGTATGCCCGACCCGAATTTCAACAGCACCGTCACGCTGATCTGCGAACACAACGCCGAGGGTGCGCTCGGCATCGTCATCAATCGCCCGCTGACGCTGAAGCTCGGCGGCCTCTTCGACCAGCTGTCGCTATCGGACGTCGTTTCGGCGCGATCCGACGACCCGGTGCTGATGGGCGGGCCGGTCGGGCCCGAGCGTGGCTTTGTGCTGCACGAATCCACGCACTCCTACGAACATTCGCTCGCGGTTTCCAGCGAGATCAACCTGACCCTGTCGCGCGACATTATCGACGCCATGGCCCGCGGCGACGGGCCCGGCAGGTCACTCGTCGCGCTGGGCTACGCCGGCTGGGAGCCGGGGCAGCTCGAAGCCGAGATGCTGGCCAATTCGTGGCTCAACGTGCCGGCGACGACGCAGATCGTTTTTGACCTGCCGTTCGCCGAGCGCTGGACAGCGGCCGCGAAGACGCTGGGTATCGATATCAGCCGCATGGCTCCCGATGCTGGCCATGCCTGATGACGAGGCCCCGCAACCGACGGTCACCTCCATCCTTGCCTTCGATTTCGGTTTGCGCCGCATTGGCGTCGCCGTCGGCCAGACGGTAACCGGCTCGGCGAGCCCGCTCGGCGTCGTCGACAACACGCAGGACGGGCCCGATCACGACCGCATCGCGGCCCTGCTGCGCGAGTGGCGTCCGGACCGTATCGTCGTCGGCATGCCGTACCGGGCCGGCGGCCACACCGGCGACATCGGCGCCGCGATCGGCAGCTTCATCGAGCAACTCGCGGTCCACGGGCTGCCGGTCGAGACGATCGACGAGTCGCTGTCGTCACACGAAGCCGAGGCGACGCTGAAGGCGGCCCGCCAGCGCGGCAGCCGGGGCCGCATCCGTAAAGAGGACATCGACGCCGCCGCGGCTGTCCAGATTGCAGAACGGTACATCGCGACCCTCCGTTAGATACGCCTGCCAGCTGACTGGCGCGGTAGGTGTACGGGTCTAGCGATCGAGTGGGGATTCGATTGCGCCAGAGGTTTGTGTGTCGCGCGGCTCCTTCCGGAGTCCCTATGCTCCTTGGAGCTAGATGCCGACTGCAGTTGCCCGTACAATCGCGCCTCGATGTCTCCAGCCACGCCAACTGACGAAGCCGACCTGCAGCTGAACGCCGACGGGTCGCTCCGTCACCTGCTGACATTAAAGGGTCTCGACAGGCGCCTGCTCATCGAACTGCTCGATGCCGCCCAGAGCTATCTGAAGCCCGTGGGTCATGTGCCGGCGCGCAGTGATGCGCTCGCAGGCCGGACGATTGCCAACCTGTTTTTCGAGCCCAGCACCCGGACGCGCGCGTCCTTCGATCTTGCCGGCAAGCGCCTCGGCGCCGACGTCCTCAACCTCGACGTCAATACATCGTCACGCAAGAAGGGCGAGAGCATTCTCGACATGATCTACACGCTCGAGGCGATGTCGGTTGACATCATGGTCGTCCGCGACGCGAGCGCCGGTGTACCGGCGTACATCGCGAAGAACGTCAACGAATTCGTCAGCATTTTGAACGCCGGCGAGTCCGATCGTTCGCACCCGACGCAGGGGCTCCTCGACCTGCTGACGATTCGCCAGCACAAGCGTACGTTCGACGATCTCGTTGTCGCGATCGTCGGCGACATCGAGCATTCCCGGGTCGCGCGATCGGCCGCCCACGGGCTCAAGACGCTCGGCGTCGGTGAGCTGCGGCTCGTGTCTCCGCCGGCAATGGCACCGGCCGACGACGAATTGTCCTTCGCGCGTATCGTCGACAATCTCGACGACGGCCTTCGCGACGCCGACGTCGTCATGGCGCTTCGCATCCAGCGCGAACGCATCGGCAACCTCGACGGCATTCCGAACATCGACGAGTACTTCCACAACTATGGCGTCAGCGAAGAGCGCATGCGCCTGGCCAAGCCGGATGCAATCGTCATGCATCCGGGCCCGATGAACCGCGGCATTGAAATCGAGAGCTCGCTCGCCGACAGCGATCGCTCGGTTATTACACAGCAGGTAACGAACGGTGTCGCGGTACGCATGGCCGTGCTCGAACGAGTTGCGCGCTCGATGAATTCAGCGTGACGACAGCGACACTGCAACAGGCGCAGCGCAATCGCGACACGATCTTTCTCGAGGACGGCGAGATCCTGAGTGTCGAGGCCTTCCCCGGCGATCAGTTCGTGCAGCGCATCCGCGCGCCCAAATGCGCGGCGGCGGCGAAGGCCGGCACGTTCGTGCACATCCAGTGTGACGAGACGCTGCCGATGCGCCGGCCGCTGTCGATCATGCGCGCCGGTGACGACTGGATCGAAGTGCTGTACAAGACCCACGGCTGGGGCCTGCACCTGCTGGCCGAGAAGCGGCCGGGCGACAGCGTCAGCGTGCTCGGCCCGATCGGGCAGCCGTTCAGGCCCGACCCGGCGCGGCCGAACG
>JBFIQH010000157.1:0-7029 GCA_041609735.1 Woeseiaceae bacterium
GCCTTCCTCGTAGCCAACCGGATTCCGAACATGTTGCGGCGGTTTTTCGCCGAGGGCGCGTTCTCACAGGGATTCATTCCGGTGATGTCGCGCTACCGCCAACGCCATGGCCACGATGAGGCCCGGGAATTCGTCGACGCCGTAGCAGGCACGTTTGGAGTTGTGCTTTTCCTGATTACGCTGATCGGCGTTATTGCCGCCCCGGTCCTCGTGCTGATCGTCGCGCCCGGGTTCATCGGCGACGGCGGCGACTTCGACCTCGCAGCGCTGATGTTGCGTTTCACTTTTCCCTACTTGTTTTTTGTGTCGCTGACGGCGTTTGCCGGCGGAATACTGAATACTTACGGACGTTTTGCCGTTCCAGCGTTCACCCCGGTCATTCTTAATGTCGTGCTGATTGCCGCGGCGATCGCCGTGTCGCCGCGGCTCGATCAGCCGGGCATGGCACTCGCTTATGCGGTATTCGTTGCCGGCATCATCCAGCTTTGCTTTCAAATACCGTTTCTGAAGCGCATCGGCACGTTGCCGCGACCGCGCTGGAAACCGGCGCACGAGGGTGTCCGCCGAGCCGTCAAGCTGATGATTCCTGCAATATTCGGCTCCTCCGTGGCGCAGATCAATGTGCTGGTTGGCGGCGTCATTGCGTCGATGCTTGGCGTCGGCAGTATCAGCTACCTGTATTACTCGGATCGCCTGATGGAATTCCCACTGGGCCTGTTTGGCATTGCGCTCGCGACGGTGACGCTGCCGTACCTGTCGCGCCTGTGGGCAAACAATGACCGCGACGACTTTTCCCGTACCGTCGACTGGTCGCTGAGGCTGGCCATGCTGGTTTCCGTGCCGGCCGCGATCGGCCTGTACCTGCTGGCGGAACCATTGATAGCAACAATCTTCTATCGCGGCGAATTCAATGCGAATGACGTGCATATGACCGCACTGGCACTGCGCGCGTATGCGCTGGGACTGGTTGGATTTTCTGCCGTTAAAATACTGGCTCCCGCTTTTTTTGCGCGCGAGGACACGAAGACGCCTGTACGAATTGCGCTGATCGCGCTCGCGGTGAACCTGGTACTCAGTATTGTGCTCGCGTGGTACCTGACGAAAACCGGGTTCAACGGGCCGCATGCGGGCCTCGCCGCGGCAACGTCCGTCGCCGCGATACTGAACGCGATGCTGCTTTATCGCGGGCTGAGGCGCGACGACGCGTTACACCACCAGCCCGGCTGGGGCCTGTTGCTCGCGCAGGTGTTGGTCGCGAATGCCGGCATGTGGCTGCTGCTCAGCCGGTTGGAACGACCCGTCGACTGGTGGCTCACCGCGACAGTCGGGGATCGTAGCGGCTGGCTGCTGGTGAGTGTTGCCGGCGGGGCGCTGGTCTATGCCGTCGTGCTGCTCGCGCTCGGGTTGCGGCCGGCGAAACTCGGCATGCGGCGCTGATCGATGCGACTGCTGCGACACCTCGGGGATGCACCTCACGACCTCTGGGAGACCGGGAGCGTTGTCACGATTGGATCGTTCGACGGTTTGCACCTCGGGCACCAGCGGCTGCTCGATGAGGTACTCGACATAGCCGGAACAAAAGGACTGCGATCGATTGTCATGAGCTTCGAGCCGACACCGCGTGAATTTTTCCAGGCCGACGAACCTCCCGCGCGGCTGATGCGATTTCGGGAAAAGTACGATGCGCTGGCTGATCGGGGAATCGATATCTTCTACTGTCCGCGATTCTCCGCCGCGATGCGGCAGATCGCGGCGCCGGACTTCGTGCGGCGCGTGCTGGTGCACGGACTCAATGTCCGTCACGTCGTCGTTGGTGATGACTCGCGCTTCGCCCGGCGTCGGGAAGGCGATACCGAGCTCCTGGTACGGATGGGGCAGGCGCTCGACTTCAGCGTGGAGCAGCTGGGCAGCGTCATTGTCGACGGTATTCGCGTGAGCAGCACGGCAATACGTGAAGCCTGCAGCAGCGGAAATCTCGAGCAAGCGGCGACGTTGCTGGGGCGCCCATACCGCATGTCGGGCAGAGTCGTGCGTGGCGAGCAGCTTGGACGGAGGCTCGGTTTCCCGACAGCAAATGTCGATTTGCGCCGGCGGCAAAGCCCGATCATGGGAATTTTTGCCGTGCGGGTGAGCGGGCTTGGCGATCATCCGGTCGACGGCGTTGCAAGTGTTGGGACGCGCCCGACGTTTAACGGGAAGAAGCCAATTCTCGAGGTCTACCTGTTCGATTTTTCGGCAGATATCTACGGCCAGTACATTCACGTTGACTTCATAGCACAGCTTCGGGAGCAAAAACGCTACGAAAGCGTTGACGATCTGGTTGCGCAAATGCACGTCGATGCCGACAATGCCCGTAACATCCTAGCGAGTGCCGCTACCCGAACCAGGACGATCGATTGATACACAATCTCAATGATTCCGGCATACGCCGGTACACACTCTGGATGGCGATTACGCTGGTCATCGTTATTTCGGACCAGCTGACAAAACTGGCCATTGTCGATTTCATCGATCTGTACGGCAAGGTTTCGCTGGCGCCGGTGCTGAACCTGACGCACCAGCACAACTACGGCGCCGCGTTCAGTTTTCTCGCCGACGCCGGCGGCTGGCAGCGATGGTTCTTCGTCGCGCTGGCCAGCATCGTCAGCGTCGTGCTTGCTGTCTGGGTGTGGAAAATACGGAACGAGGGCCCCGCGATTCTCGTCGCAGGCCTGTCGCTGGTGCTCGGTGGCGCGGTCGGCAACCTGATTGACCGCGTGCGGCTCGGTTATGTCGTCGACTTCATTCAGGTCGACCTGCCCGTGCCGTTTTTCGACCCGTTCCCGTCGTTTAACGTTGCCGACGCCGCTATCACCGTCGGCGCGGCATTGCTGATCATAGATTCGCTGTTTTTTTCGGGCCGCAGCGAGGACAGTAGCGACTGACGACGGGCGCCGACACCGCGTTTATCCGTCGCCCCGCCGTCGCACCGTCACTACCGCGTGCGTGTCCAGCAATTGGCATCCGGCGCCGAGGTGCGCTGACCGCGCCCGTCGATCGTGAACGTCTGGCAACGGCCGGCTTCGGCGTCCGCCAGCTGGTAGGTCGCCGTTGCCGTGAAGTTATTCGGTGTCGCCGAGGTTATGGCAATCGCATAGGCGCCCGAGTCGGTAACCGCGTTGACGCCGACGTCATTCAGGTTGGCCGTGTAGGTGTTGTTATTCAGGTACCAGCGTTCCTGGTTCGTCGCGATCTGCAGCAAAGCGGCCTTGGCCTCCTGGCGTTTGCCGCGGGCGACGAAATCCAGGTAGTTCGGATACGCGATCGAGGCAAGGATGCCGACAATGATGACGACGATCAATAACTCGATCAGCGTAACGCCGCGCATTTTCGCAAACATAGCTCTGATCTCCGGCCGGTACAGGACGGCGTTATTCAACGCCGTCCTGCGTCCATAGCGTCCGGACCGGCAGGTTTCTGAAGCCCGGATCGAAGCATTCGACACCGACGCAGGCGATCGGCGGCGGTGAGCATTCCTCCCCGACGCAATTGTCGGGGTCGTCGGGGCTCGGGAACAGGAAACGCGCGGACGGCGCAATACCGCCCTGGGCCAGGTCCGTCACCCGCATCGCATCCTCGGTACCCGGAACGACGGCCGAAAGGTCGCCAATCGGGTCGCCGTTCTTGATGCTGACGCGGTACAGGAAGTTCCGCCCGATACCGGCAGCGCAGGTGGCGGCTGCCGATACATCCGGGGCGAATGCGACGAAAAATACTTCGTTGTTGAACGTGATCGAGTTTGCCAGGACCTTTTGATTCGGCGGCAACGTTAATTTCCAGCCGCGGTCGTTAGTACCGATGGCAGTCCCGACGCTACCGCTGACTTCAACGAGATCGCCATCCTTGACGATGCTGTAGTTGTCGTAGTCATTTTGGCTCAACTTGTTGAAAACGTCCCGATCTCGAATCGAAAAGAACTTGTCGTTGTTCGTATTGTCGAGCGGGTGCGCGCGGTAACCGCTGCCGATGTTGATTGCCAGGAAGCGGCGGCTCTGCGAGTGATCCTCGAAGACCGCAACGTCCGGCGCATTGTAGAAGCGGCGGGTTTCCTCGACCGTTGCGCCGGCATTGCCTTCGGCACCCAACTGGGCGACGACGCCGCCGGCCACCAGTGCGTCGGCACCGATTCCGTCAGGCTGTTTGCCGCCGAAGATGTCAAAACGCCAGATCTGGCCGCCCAGGTCCGATGCGTACATACGATCGGCAAAATTGTCGCCATTCACGTCGATAACCCGGATTTGGTTCGGGAACGCACGTGTCATCTTCGCCAGCGTCAGTTCCGCAGCGCCGTCGATGCCCGCGCGCCACAGGATGTCACCGGTTTCGAGATCGAGGAAATAAATGCCGTTGCCGGCCGTATCGTCGCTGGAAGGATGGACGATCGTGTCGTGCGCGTTGTCGTATCCTCCGCCGATGACAACGACCGCCTTGTCGGCATTCAGCGCGTTGTCGTCGATATTCATTCGTACGACGGTCGGCTGCGACCAGGTCTGGCCACCGCCCGGCGGGTTCGCAATCCACTTCAGCTTCGGGCTGTTCTTGTTGGTGACATCGAGTGCGTAGTAGGAGTCTCCACCACGGCGCATGCCGAACAGGATATAGACGAAATCGCCGTCACCCGGATCGACGACGCCGTCGTTGTCGACATCCTTGACGACCGGTACGATGTCGCCGTCGATGCCATAGTTCTTGTATTGCGAATCCGGATTGACGTACAGCTTGAACAGGTTCGGCAGCAGTTCTTTCGGGATGAAAGACCACATTTCGACACCCGTATCCGCATCGACAGCATGCAGGTATCCGTCATTCGTCGCGACATAGACGACGGCATCCGGGTTGGCAATGTCACCGCCATAAACAATGGCCGCCGGCTGTGAATGCAGCGGATCGCCCATGAACTTGCGGGTCGTCGTTGCAGGGTCGTTGTCCTCGTCGCGGACATCCTCACCACGTGCCCAACGAATGAGCTCTTGCTTCGTCGGCTCTTCGGAGGACCCTGTCAGCCCGAAGTCGGCCAGGGTAAAAGCGTTCTCGTTGGCCGGAGACACTGCGTTGCCGCCCGCCGTGAGGTTTCTGTCCGCTGTGTTGTTCGTGTACAGCTTCCGTGCTGCAGGATCCGGCAGGTTCTCGTAGGCGCCACCGGCTTCGACCTCGTTGCCATCACCATCGGATGACCAGAAGCTGGTCACGTCGTCAAAGAAGAAACCGTTGGCCGGGTTGACGGCAGGAGCGTCGTACTTGTCGACGATTTCGCCGCCTTGTATCCGGTATTTCTTCAGGTTGCCCGGCCAGTGCAGCGTTTCGCGTGCAGCAAAGGTCGTCAGGAACAAGTCGTTCAGGTTTTGCGTTCGATTGAACGTGTTAACGGCAACCGCCGGCGCCGCGAACGACAGCGAGCGGTCCTGGATATCATTGACGATGTCGAGCAGCGCGATCGTCAGGCTCTCGACATCGTCAGCCAGGAAGTAGGTGCCTTCCGAGGCCTCCGCGGCTTGCTCGAGGATGTCGAGGTCGATCGCAAAGCCGATCGTGTGCGTCGTGACGATCTGCGGGCCGGGATCGGTCGAGATGTCGTCCTTGAACAGGTAGCCGGCGATGTCGTCGAGGCAGTCGCCCATGTCGGTGCCGGTACAGCCCGCATAGCCGTGGGTATCGAACCAGTCGGGCAGGTTGTCGACCAGGTCGGGCGTCTCGGCATCGTCAACCGGCCTACCGTCGGTCAGCAGCACGTTGAAATTCTTGGCACAAACCGCCGTATCCGGCTGCCTGTAAATTTCCGGATCCAGCTGCACCAGCGCATTCGGGTCGGTCGGATGTTCGTCGACGATCTCGCCGTAGTACGCGGGCAGGCCGCGCCAGTAGCGCGCTGCTTCGTACAGCGTTTCCGACAGCGGCGTCACGCCGCCGGCGGTGATGTTGCCGATGGCGTCGAGAATCGTCTGACGATTGGTGTCGAGGTCCGTCATGCCCAGGATGACCGGGCCGCCCTGGCCATTGTTGAAACGCATGACGCCGACGTTGACGTTTTCGATTGAGTTCAGCACCGCAGTCGTCACGTCCTTGACGATATCGATACGGGTCTGGTCTTCGAATACCGGGTTCTCGAGGTAATTGAGGTAATTGCCGTCAAAAACCGTGTAAGCCTGGCTCAGCGGCCAGCTGCCCCATGCGACCTCGAGCAGCGGCTGCGACGTGAACGGCGGCAGGTTACTGCCCTTCTGTGCGTGGACTTCGCCGGCAACACCCGCGCCGTGAATGCCCGAATCCTTGCGGCATTCGACAATATCGTCGTGGTTGTTGACCTCGAGCGGCAGCCACCGGTCGCCCAGCAACAGAGCGCTACCCTTGCGATACTGCGCCATCAGGTTCGTGAACCGCCCGATGCCGTCAATCTGGAGCTTCGCGGAGGCGCAGACAAAGGCTGTTTTCTTGAAGTACTTGTCGTTGTCGACACAACCGGGAATCGTGCCGGTTTCCGACCAGTACAGCATGTCGGTATCGCAATCACCGGCGTAGGCCTGCGTCGAATCATAGATCCTGCGCGAGTTCTCCTCGGTGCTCATGCTGCCTGACGAGTCGATAATGAACAGAATATTCGGCTTCGGTGCCGGCGACTGGTTCGGTGCCACGAGCAGCAGCTCCGTGTCGTCGGCAATGGCCGGCGCGCCGATCGTCAGCGCGGCAAGCAACGCCGCCGACGTCATAATCGATTTGTGAATTACCTTATTCATCTTGCATCCTTCACGAAACTCGTGCGTGGCTAGCGGACAATGATCGAGACTCGGGTGATCAGGTCTTTCTCGAGGTGATGGCGGACCGTGACGTAATCCTTGTTACGGTCGGCGCGGGACTCGATCGCGCTCAAAAAATCCTGCAGGCTGACGGGCTGGTGGTTGACCAGCCAGCGGGTGTCACTGGTGACGCGCGCCGTCGTCGTCGGGCACTCGGCACAGGATTTGTACGCCAGCGTGCCGGATTCCGACGCCGGTA
>JBFIQH010000158.1:0-7004 GCA_041609735.1 Woeseiaceae bacterium
AATCTCGGTCCAGCCGAGCAGCCCGCCGGCGATATTCAGCTGGTTGAATACCTGTTCTGCCTGTTTTGCGATCAGCGGCAGGTTTTCGCTGTTGCCTTCTCCATGGCAGTTACGGCACGCGTTTAGAACGATACTTCTCAGCTCCGGGCGCCGGCTCATTGCCGAATGGCAGGTGGTACAAGTTGGCGCTGCACGTTGGTCCAAGAGCGCTGTGTAATGTTTGCTCCGCACGAATTGCCGTTTCTTGTCTGCGTGGCACTGTCCGCAGGTTTCCGGTTGCTGCTGGTAGTAAAGCGTGCTCCGCTTGTCGTTCATCGGCAAGACGCCGTTGTGAGCCTTTTCCATCACCGTCGCTTTCGGGTTGCCGCCATGACAATCGTCGCAGGTTACCCCCGACTGTTTGTGCGGTGACGCGAGCCACTGCTGATAATATTGATGCAGCTTCGGATAACTGGCAAAAAAATCGGCGCTTTGGTGACAGTCTGTGCAGCTATTGGCTTCGGCCGCGACCATCGAAGGTAGCTGCATCAAGGTCAGCCCAAGGACAAGAGAGACATGAACACATCGCAAGCGACTCACTTGATCTGTCCTCCTGTTTCACTGCATTTACGGCGCATTTCGCTACTCCACCTTAGTGGTTCTGAGCGCATCGAATTCCAGATATTCCCAGGAGCTCCCATGACAGCCGGAGTTCGAACAATAGCTGCGATCGTTGACACCGAAGCGGACTTCCTCGTGACAGGTCGTGCACTCCTCTCCGGCGAGATCCATATGCTTCGATATAAATGCCGGATCATGATGGCTGTCCGGCTTCTGCCGGTCGATGAGTGACAGGAAGTAATCGGGCACTCTATCGCGCCGCGTAAAAAGTGGTATTGAATGGCAGTTTGTACAGTTTACGACTATCGGTACCCCGGATTCCGCCTGTAACTGGCCGCCGTGGCAGCGGAAACAGCCCGGGTCGAGCTTGTGGCCGTTATGGTCCGGAAACGATCGCCACGACATGCCTTCCTCGACGAAGCGGCTGCGCACCATCAGGTTAGCCATGAACTCCTGCCGCTCTTCCATAAAATCGCGAGCTCCCTCCCAGTCCTCCGGATATTTTTCTTTGAGGTCAGGAAAGTCCTCCTGATACTGCTGCCATGTCGATGCTGCGAGTGCTTTCGCCTCGTCTTCGGTTTCGAACTCCTGGTCAAGCAATTCAATGATGCGTTTTTTGATAAACGGCAGATCGGGGCTCAGCCGGCCGTCTGCGAGCGCTGCGTCAACTTCCTCTTCGGGGCTCCGGAAAGGGTGCCCGGCGCGGTTGTGACAATCAATGCAATCCATGACTTTCTTGTCGGCCGCCGCTATTTCCTCAGTACTGAGAGGAGCGAGCACGTTGTTGTATATTTTCTTGCTGCCGTCTTGGGCTGTTACTTCAACCCACCGAATATCGAGCTTTTGCGGATCTGTCGCGATAAACCGTACAGCGCCGCTGGCGTGCCAATTGACCCCGCGCCGTACTTCGCTGCCGAATGTACGCCCGTTGAGCCGCATGGTCAGCGTGAGTTTTTTTTCAGTGTTTCTGCGGTCGTCTGCAAACTTCAAGGCCGTCTTCACGATATTGTGCCGATGCGGCTTTTTCGTGTGACAGCCCTCACATGAATCGATCGCGCTGGTCATCGATTTGGAGTAAGTCGGCCGTTCGTAGCCGAAAACAAAATTCCACGCGTGCGCAACATGGCCCGCTTTCTCAATCATTGCCGGAAATGTCGACAGTCGGCCTACGTGGCATTCCACGCACGCGACGTTCGCATGGTGGCTTAACTGATGAGCATAGGGCTCCTCCGGATGAACCTCGTGACACGCGTTGGCGCAGAAATTGTCGCTGTTGGAATATTCCCAACCTGCAACGCTTAGCGCACCGAGGGCGACAAACGCAAGGATGAGCACTGCGGCACTCACAAGAATCATGCGCAGCGGGAGCTTTTTGTGCGCTGGGTCCTGTAACGGATCGGTGTTCTCAGGCATCGGAATCTAACTATTCCTTGATGGCTGCGTACTGTGTCAGCATTGCCGGTGGCAACTGGCACCGTGGCGAGAATAGACGATAGAACGTTTCGAATTCTATTCCGCTACGGGTTTGTACGTATGTCAAGGCGTTATCGCTATGTCCAATAGATCGGAAACAGGGCTCTGATGAGAAATCAGGGTGTCAACCCGAACGACTCCGCCACGCGTCGCGTCAATGCCAGGCGCCAGCTTGCATACGAGGCCTTGAGTGGTGCAAGCGGACTGGCACTGGCGCTTTTCATGTGGGGCCACATGGTGCTCGTCGGTTCGATACTGACGGGCCGGCGCGGGTTCGACTGGATGGCGACGATGCTCGAGGACTATTACATCGCGCAGCCGACGGTCGTCGTGATCCTGTTGCTGTTTGTCGTGCACGCCGCACTTGCGAGCCGCAAGATCCCGTCGCAGCTCGCGGAACGGAAGCGCATGCTGGCGCTCGGCAGGGATCTCGCCCGTTCCACAGGCGATAGCGCTTTGCCGCCGCACGTCGAGTCCTTGCTGTGGATCTGGCAGGTACGAACCGGAATGCTGATCCTCGTGCTCGGCAGCTTTCACATCATCCTGCTCGGCGTGGACGTCCTGACGCCGCTGTTCGGCGAGCGGCACGGCATCGAAGCGGCAAGCAGCGTGGCGCGGGTGCGCGGCGGGCTCTGGATGGTGTACGCAGTGCTGCTGCTCGCCGTCGAGTTCCACGCCAGCGTGGGCCTGTACCGGCTGGCGGTCAAATGGGGCAGCGGCCGGTTACTGTCCCGGCCTGTGTTGCGGCTCATCGAGCGCGTGCTCCTGTGGTTCTTCCTCGGGCTGGGTGCCGTCGTGCTGCTGGTGCTTGCCGAAGTGCTGGATCCGCCGCTTGCGTTCCTGTTGTCGGCGCCGGCGTCATGACGGCGCAGCTGACCACCACGGACGTACTCGTCATCGGCGGCGGGCTCGCCGGCGAACGCGCGGCCATCGAGGCCGCCGCCGCGGGTCACGAGGTCCTGATCCTGTCGCTGGTGCCGCCGCGCCGCAGCCACAGCTGCGCCGCACAGGGTGGCATGCAGGCGGCGCTCGGCAATTGCGTTATGGCGGACGGCGACAACCCGACGCTGCACTTTCTCGACACGGTGCGCGGCTCGGACTGGGGCGCCGACCAGGAAGTCGCGCAGATCTTCGTCGAGGAAGCGCCGACCGCGGTGCGGGAACTCGCGCACTTCGGCGTGCCGTGGACCCGCGTGCGCGGCGGCCGCAACAGCTACTTCATCAAGGGCAAGCGCGTCGAGATCGACGAGTTGCAGGAGAACGACGGGCTGATCATGCACCGCGATTTCGGCGGCACTGCGAAATGGCGCGCGTGCTACGCCGCGGCCGGGACCGGTCATGCCGCGCTGTATGCGGTCGACAGCGAAGTCATCCGGCTCGGTATCACAGTCAGAGATCGTGCCGAGGCCGTCGAACTGATACATGACGGCACGCGCTGCTGGGGTGTGGTTGCCCGCTGCCTGCGTACCGGGAAACATTTCGCCGTCGCCGCCAAGGCGACGATCATCGCCACCGGCGGTCACGGTCGCATCTACGGCAAGTACACGACGAACGCGACGATCAACGAAGGCGCCGGCGCCGCGATCGCGCTCAATACCGGCATCGTGCCGCTCGGCAACATGGAAGCCGTCCAGTTTCACCCGACGGCGCTTGCGCCGAGCGGCATCCTGATCACCGAAGGCAGTCGCGGCGACGGCGCATATCTTCTCGACCGCAACCTGCATCGCTTCATGGTCGACGCAGAGCCCGAGAAACAGGAGCTCGCCAGCCGGGATGTCGTCTCGCGGCACATGAAGCAACGCATGCGCGACGGTCTCGGCGTCGATACGCCGTATGGCCCGCACCTGTGGCTCGATCTGCGGCACCTCGGCGAAACGCACCTGAAGACGAAGCTTCGCGAGGTATTCGACATCTGTCGCGATTTCGCCGGCCTGAATCCGGCGACTGACCTCGTCCCGGTGCAGCCGACACAGCATTATTCGATGGGCGGCGTGCGGGTCAACAAGGAGGGCCAGGCGTATGGCATGGCGGGCCTTTTCGCCGCGGGCGAGGCGGCCTGCTGGGACATGCACGGCTTTAACCGGCTCGGCGGCAACAGTCTTGCCGAGACCGTTGTTGCCGGCCGACTCGTCGGTCGCCGCGTCGCCGACTATGCGAGCGACACCAGCCTCGACATGCAGACGGCGCTCGCGTTTGCCGCTATTCGCTGCGCCGAAGCCCGTGCCGCCGCCTGGCTGCAGCGCAGCGGTGCGGGCCCCAACGTTTACGCCATACGCGACGCAATGGGCGAAACAATGATGAGCAAGGTCGGCATTTTCAGAACCGGCGACGAACTGGAAGCGGCGGTCGCGGAGCTGGGCGCATTGCTCGCCGATTGTGATCGCGCCGTGTTGCGCTGCAGGGCACCCGGCATGAACCCGGAACTGACTTTCGCGCTGCGCCTGAAGAATATGCTGCGACTTGCGCAGGTAACCGCGATGGGCGCGCTTGCCCGAACTGAAAGTCGCGGCGCGCATTATCGCTCAGACCATCCGCTGCGCAACGACGCCGACTGGCTGTGCAGAACGCTGGTGCGCTGGGCCGCTGATGACGCCGAGCCGCAGTTCAGCTACGAGCCGGTCGGCATCATCGACCTGCCGCCGGGGCATAGAGGCTACGGCAGCGACGAGCGTATCGAGATGAACACGCCGATCGACGACTACAACCGCCTTGTGGCGGGCGAGCAGGCCCGCCATGGCCGGCTAGAAACGCGGGAACCACCGGGCAGCAGGCTGCGCCCGAAGGCCTGGGAGTCCCACACGTGAACAAGCTCGACAGGAACGGCGGACGACGGCTGCGCTTCGAGATCTTTCGCTACAACCCGGAAGATCCCGATTCAACGCCGCACATGCAGACCTTTGAGCTCGACGAGGCGCCGTACATGTCGCTGTACATCGCGCTGAACCAGATTCGGGAAACACAGGACCCGGGGCTGCAGTTCGATTTCGCCTGCCGGTCCGCGATCTGCGGCTCCTGCGGCATGATGGTCAACGGCCGCCCGGCGCTCGGGTGTCGCACGCTGACGGCCGATCTGCCCGATGTCATCCGCCTGCATCCGCTGCCGGTGTTCAAGCTGATCGGCGACCTGTCCGTCGACACCGGCACCTGGTTCCGGGCAATGGTCGAGACGAACCGCGCCTGGATCGAGGAAAAGCAGCCGTTCGATCCGTCCGCGACCGAGGAGCGCATGGACGACGACCTGGCACAGGCGATCTACGCGGCCGACCGCTGTATCGAATGCGGTTGCTGCGTGGCGTCTTGCGGTGCCGCCAACGTCAACGCGGCATTCACCGGTCCTGCCGGGCTCAATCGCATCGCACGCTTCATGATGGATCCGCGCGACGCGCGCGGCGACGGCGACTGGTTCGAGGTCGTGTCGAGCAGCGACGGTGTGTTCGGCTGCCTCGGCATGATGGCCTGCCAAGACGTCTGCCCGAAGGAATTACCGCTGCTCGAGATATACGCCTACCTGCGCCGCAAACTGCTGACCACCCGCTAGCCTAAATGGGGACATTCTGCTTTTCCGGCCATGCTGTCCGGAAAAGCAGAATGTCCCCATTTAGTGACGCGCGATTTCTGTCAGCGCACGCAGTACGTCCCTGCGGCTGATCTGGCCGACCAACCGATTGTCCTTCACCACCGGGTAGCGACGAAAACCGGACTCCATGAACAGCTCCGCGAGATCGATGACGCTCATGTCGGCGTTGACGGTCTTGACGTCACGCACCATCAGGTCCGCAACCGGGCCACCGGGTTCAAGATGGTATCCCGCGGTCAGCACGACCTTCATGCAATCGAACTCCGACAGCATGCCGACGAGGTTGCCGTGGTCGTCCACGACCGGCGCACCGGCGATCCGGTGCTGCACCAGTTCATGTATCGCATCGAGCACATCGGTGTCCGGCGAAAACGTGATGAGTTTTCCGGACATGTAGTCTTTGACGAGAGCGGACTTGAGCGACATCGGAGTTTCCTGCCTATGAGTCAGTGGATCGTTTGCACTTGCCGCTGCACAGCTCGCAGCCGCGGCCGTTGAGCCCGCCGCAGCTGCCCTTTATCGGTGCGCGCCCGGCCATGACACCGATACTCATCGCGGCAATGACGGCACTGATGACCAGGAACGTCAGGATCAATGTAATTACCAGCGTCATTCTTCAACGAGCTCCCGGGCGAAGCGGGCCGACATACGTTCGTCGATTGCATTATCCAACCGCAGTTGAAAAAGGGCGGCGATATCCTGCTGTTCCGCCAGCTTCAGGCCCTCGTCCGGACCCAGCACCAGCAACGCCGTTGCCATGCCGTCCGCGAACGCCGTCGTATCCGCAACGACGGTGACAGCCGCCGCGTTGTGCGATATCGGGTAGCCCGTGCGCGGGTCAATCGTGTGCGAGTAAAAGCTGCCTGCGCTTTCAAAATAAGTGCGGTAATCGCCGGACGTCGCCATCGCGGCATCGTGCAGGCGAACGACTCTCGCAACGCTGCGGCTGCCGCGCTGCGGCGCCTCTATACCGATCGACCAGCTGACGTTCCGGCCGTTGCTGCCGCGCGCCCGGACTTCGCCACCGATCTCGACAAGGTAGTCGCCGATACCGTAGCTGTCGAGCAGGCCCGAGACCTGGTCGACGCCGTAGCCCTTGGCATAGGCCGAAAGGTCGACCTTCAGCCTGCCGTCGTCCTTACGTACTGCCGGGCGTGAACAGTCAGTGTGCAGCTTGTCGTTGCCGACGGCCTGCATTAATTCTTCGATGCGTTCCGCGTCGGGCGGTGCGCTGATCGACCCGTCGGGACCAAAACCCCAGAGGCCTACCAGCGGGCCGACGGTAACGTCAAAAGCACCCCCCGACGAGCGGCTGAGCGCCTGCGCGTCCTCGATCACGGCGCAAAGATTTGCA
>JBFIQH010000159.1:0-6978 GCA_041609735.1 Woeseiaceae bacterium
CGCGTCATCGCGACCGGCGTCGAACGCGGCAGCAATGCGAGCCGCGGAGACCTGATCGTTCGCCTCGACGAACGGGATCGCGCCGCACGCCTGAAACAGGCCGAGGCGACGCTGCAACAGCGGGAAGTCGAATTCGAAGCACGCGAGAAGCTGAAGTCGTCGAGCTATGTCTCCGAGGCGCAGCTTGCCGAGGCGCTTGCCGCGCTCGAGGCTGCGAAGACCGAAGTCATGCGTACAAAACTCGATCGCGACTACATGACGATCAGGGCACCCTTCGACGGCGCTTTGCAGTCGCGGCTCGTCGAACAAGGCGACTTCGTCAAGGTGGGCGATCCGGTCGCGACTTTTGTCGATAACCGCACGATCGTCGTCAGCGCCAATTTATCGGAATTCGATGCCGGTCACGTCAAAGTCGGCGACAAAGCCGAGGCGCGGCTGGCCACGGGCGAGACGGTTCACGGACGTATTCGCTACGTTGCGCCGGTTGCCGACGAGGCAACGCGAACATTTGTCGTCGAGCTCGAGGTCGACAACGGCAGCGGGCAGCTGCGTGCCGGCGGCACCGCCGAGCTGATAATTCCTGCCGAGACCGTGCTGGCCCACCGCATCCCCCCGTCGCTGCTGACGCTCGACGACGCCGGCAATGTCGGCGTCAAGATCGTCAACGACGACGGCGTCGTCGAGTTTGTCGTCGCCGACATTGCCTTATCGTCCAGCGATGGCGTCTGGGTTGCCGGGCTGCCGTCGACGGCAACGATCATTACCGTCGGCCAGGGATTCGTGCCGGGCGGCGTCGCGGTCAACGCGGTGCCGGAGCGTGAGATCGAAACCGCGGTCGCGATCAAGTCCGTCGAGGACTGACAGCGATGAACGTCATCGAAGCCGCAATGTCGCGTTCGCGAACGGTGCTGCTGGCACTCACCGTATTGCTGGTCGCCGGTTTCGTTGCATACCTGACGATCCCGAAAGAAGCCGAACCGGACATCGAGATACCGAACATCTATGTCAGCATCCGCTTCGACGGCATTTCGCCGGAAGATTCGGAGCGACTGCTCGTGCGTCCGATGGAACAGGAGCTGCGTTCGATAGAAGGCATCAAGGAAATGACGTCGACCGCCTATGAGGGCGGCGCAAACGTGCTGCTCGAATTCGACGCCGGCGTCGACACCGACCAGGCGCTGGCCGACGTTCGCGAAAAAGTCGACAAGGCGAAGGCGGAAATCCCGAGCGAGGCGGACGAGCCGACCGTCACCGAAGTCAAGATGTCGCGTTTCGACCCGATGCTGGTACTGAATCTCGCTGGCAACGTATCCGAACGAACGCTGACAACGATCGCCAGGGACCTGAAAGAAAAAATCGAGGGCTTGAATGGTGTGCTCGAGGTCAACCTCGTCGGCGTTCGCGAGGAGCTCATGGAGGTCATCGTCGACCCGCTCGCGATGGAATCCTACGGCCTCGACCAGGCGCAGATCATCCAGTTCATCAGCCTGAATAATCGCCTGGTTGCCGCCGGCGCACTACAGTCCGACGAGGGTCGCTTCCCCGTCAAGGTCCCCGGCGTCGTCGAGACGGCCGAAGACGTACTCAACATGCCGATCAAGGCGGTCGGCGAGCGTGTCGTGCACTTCAAGGACATCGCCGAGGTGCGGCGCACCTACAAGGATCCGGAAAGTTACGCCAGGCTCGACGGCAAGCCGGCGCTCGCAATCGAGGTCGTGCAGCGATCCGGCGCCAACGTCATTGAAACGATCGACAGGGTCAAGGCGCTGATCGCCGAGGAGCGCGAGTCGTGGCCTGCTGAAATCGACATTGTCGCGTCGCGCGACAAATCCGTCGACGTCAACGACATGCTGACGGAACTGCAGAACAGCGTGCTCATCGCAGTACTGCTCGTCTTCATCGTCATCATCGGCATTCTCGGTATTCGCGCGGCGTTGCTGGTCGGCGTCGCCATTCCGGGCAGCTTCCTGATGGGCATCCTCCTGATCGGCGCGTTCGGCGTCACGATCAACATGATGGTGCTGTTTGCGCTGATCATGGCCGTCGGCATGCTCGTCGACGGCGCGATCGTTGTCACGGAGCTCGCCGACCGGCGCATGGCGGAAGGTGATTCCCGCTTCGATGCCTACCAGCGCGCGGCAATTCGCATGTCGTGGCCGATCATTGCTTCGACGTGCACGACGCTCGCCGCATTCGTGCCGCTGGCGCTGTGGCCCGGCATGTCGGGCGAGTTCATGAAGTACCTGCCGATCACGTTGATCGCAGTGCTGTCGGCGTCGCTGATCATGGCGCTCCTGTTCCTGCCGACGCTGGGCTCGCTGTTCGGCAAGACCGGCGCGGTCGGCGAAGAAGCGCGCCGCAATCTTGCGGCCGCCGAAACCGGCGACCTCGACACCGTCACCGGGTTTACCGGGCGCTACATCCAGTTCCTGAAGAAATCGCTGAAGACGCCGTGGCGCAATGTCGCCGGCGTATCGGCGCTGCTGATCGCTATCTACGTTGCGTTCATCGGCCTCGGTCGCGGCGTCGAGTACTTCCCCGACGTCGAGCAGACGTTCGGCATGGTCGATATTCGCGCACGCGGGGACCTGTCGATCGACGAGCAGGACACGCTCGTTCGCCAGGTCGAGGAACGGCTGCTCGACATGCCGGAGCTGAAGTATGTCTATGCGAAGACCGGCAAGAGCGACCGGGGTGCCGAAGACCAGATCGGCTCGATCACGCTGAACTACGTCCATTGGGACGAGCGGCGGCCGGCCGACGAGATTCTTGCGGAGATCCGTGAGAAGACCGCGGATCTCGTCGGCATCGTCGTCGAAACCCGCAAGCCCGATGCCGGCCCTCCGCAGGGCAAACCGATATTCATCGAGTTTTCATCGCGCTATTACGATCGCCTAGCGCCTGCCGTCGAAACGATGCGCGCGGTGCTCGAGGATCATGAGGCCGTCATCAACATCGAAGACAGCCTGCCGCTGCCCGGCATCGAATGGCAGATCCGCGTAGACCGCGCCGAGGCGGCACGTTTCGGTGCGGACGTTGCCGTCGTCGGCGCGATGGTGCAGCTGGTCACCAACGGCATCAAGATCGGCGAGTACCGGCCGGACGACAGCGACGAAGAGATCGAGATCCGCGTGCGCTATCCCGGAGACGCACGTACGCTCGAGCAACTCGACCAGTTACGGATCCCGACCGGCAACGGCCTCGTGCCGATCAGCACGTTCGTCACGCGCATGCCGGCGCAGAACGTCAGCGAGATCAACCGTACTGACCGCAAGCGCACGTTCACGCTGCAGGCCGACGTGCTGCCCGCTTACCTGCCGACGGATGTCATCGCCGAACTCGAGGCCATGCGGCCGGACATCGGCATCGACCCCGGCGTCAGCATGGACTTCCGCGGCTCGATCGAGGACCAGCAGGAGGACCAGGCGTTCCTGTCGCGCGCGATGCTGATGGCCCTGTCGATCATGGCGATCATTCTCGTCACGCAGTTCAACAGCATTTACCAGGCCGGACTTATCCTTACGGCCGTCGTCTTCTCGACCGGCGGCGTACTGCTCGGCCACCTGGTCATGGGCAAACCCTTCGGCGTCATCATGTCGAGCGTCGGCGTCATCACGCTGGCCGGCATCGTCGTCAACAACAACATCGTCTTCATCGATACCTATAACGTGCTGCGCGCGCGCGGCGCGGCGGCGTACGACGCCGTCATCCGGACCTGCGCTATCCGCCTGCGGCCGGTGCTGCTGACGACGGTCACGACCATCGTCGGCCTGCTGCCGATGGTGCTTGGCGTCAACATCAACCTGATCGACCGCGAAATCTCTGTCGGCGCGCCGAGCTCGCAGTGGTGGACGCAGCTGGCCTCCTCCGTGGCAGGCGGCCTCGCGTTTGCAACCTTGCTGACGCTGTACCTGACGCCAACGCTGCTGGTCATCCAGGCCAACGTCTCCGAGCGCCTCGCCGCACGCCGGGCGCGTCGAATGGACGCGCCTGCCGCGACCGGGACACGCGTCAGTCACTGATGGCCAGGGCGCGGCGTGCATCCAAATGCAGGGCCGCCGCATCTAACAGGTAGGCAAGCGCATTCCCGGAGCGGCCGGGTGCAACGGATCGAACGCTCTGCACCCTGTCGGGTCAACTCTAAGGACCGTGTTGCGTTATACCGAACTAGTGTTATACTCAACTAAAACACTAAACACATTGGTGCCCCGAAGATGACCAAGACATTGATTTCGCTAACAATACTGGCCTCGATGCTGCTGGCGCTGGCCGGCTGCGGCACCGGGGAAGCCAGTATTCCGACGACCGCTGGCGACCAGACCGCGGTACCGGTCGAGGTTACGGCGCCGTGGCGCCAGGACCTTTATGCCAGCTACGCGGTTACCGCGACGATCGGCTCCGAGGGTGACGCGCCGGTGCTGGCCCGCGTGCCGGGCGAAGTGGTCGAGCTGTACGTCGAGGAAGGCGACATCGTCCGCCAGGGCCAGGCGCTCGCACGGCTCGACGGCGAGCGCTTGCGGCTCGAGATGCTGGCGGCGAAAGCCGACCTCGAGAAAGCGCGGGGCGAACTCGAGCGTCACACGGACCTGAACCGGCGCGGCCTCGTCAGCGAGGCGATGTACGAGGGCCTGCGTTATGACGTCGCCGAGCTGCAGGCGACTTACGCGCTGAAAAAACTCGACTATGAATACTCGACGATTCGCGCGACGATCGACGGCATCATATCCGCGCGCAGCGTAAAGCTCGGCGAAACGCTCGGCGTCGGCACGCAAATATTCCGTATTACCGATACCCGCGAACTGCTCGCCTACCTGCAGATTCCGCAGGACGAGCTCGGCAAGTTCGACAGTGGCCAGGCGGCCGTCCTGACTGTGGACTCGATGCCCGGCATGGAGTTCGACGCCGAGATCATCCGCATCAGCCCGACGATCGATGTCAGCAACGGCACGTTCCGGGCGACGGCGTTCATCGACAATGAGAAGGGTTTGCTGGCGCCAGGCATGTTCGCGCGTTTCAGCGTCAACTACGAAAAGCACGCCGACGCGCTGACGATCCCCGTAACCGCTTTGCTCGGCGATGAGGACGAGCAAGCGGTCTACGTCGTCGAAGACGGCGCGGCGACCCGCCGGCCGGTGCATACCGGAATCGTCACCGGCGACGTCGTCGAGATTCTCGACGGGCTTTCCGAGACGGACCGCATCATTGTCGTCGGGCAGGGTGCCGTACGCGAAGGCGGCAGGGTACTGGCACAGAAAACCGGCGGGGCGGCAATCGCCGGCTGAGCGACTATCATGATCGCTGCCCGGACACGCGCGACAGACGCCGGGGTGGCATAAGGGAGACCAAGATGACGTTCGATCGACGCGGCCCGCTGGTGCTCGTCCTGGCATTGCTGTTCGCGGCCTGCGGGAACCCGGCAGGCAACAATGCGAACGACTCGGACAAGGCGAGTGACGACGAGGAATCGCCGCCGGTCCCCGTCGAGGTGCAGAAACCGACGCGCGGCGACATCTACGCCATATATTCGGGCACAGCGCCGATCGAGGCATATGCCGAAGCCGATGTCGTCGCGAAAGTCGCCGGCGAAGTCCGTGCCATCGACGTCGAAGAGGGCGACACCGTCAGCAAGGGCCAGGTACTGGCGCGCCTCGACGGCGACCGCCTGCGCCTCGAACTGAACGAGACCGAAGCGCGCCTGCAGAAGCTCAGGCGGGACTACGAGCGCAACGTCGACCTGAGCTCGAAGGGGCTCGTCAGCGCCGGCGATTTCGAAAAGATCAAGTACGACATGGAAGCACTGCAGGCTGCGTACAACCTCGCACGCCTGGAGCTCGATTACACGCACATTCGCGCGCCGATCGACGGCGTCATCTCGGAACGCTTCATCAAGGTCGGCAATACGCTGGCCGTCGCAGATCCGGTATTCCGCATCACGGGCCTGGACCCGCTCGTTGCCTACCTGCATGCTCCCGAGCGCGAGTTCAGCCGCATTCGCGCCGGCCAGCCTGCCGGCCTGCAGATCGATGCGCTTGACGGGCCGCCGATCGTTGCCAGCGTCACTCGCGTCAGCCCGGTCGTTGATCCGGTCAGCGGTACGTTCAAGATTACGATCGAGATTTCCGACGACAGCCGGCGCATCAAGCCGGGCATGTTCGCCCGGATCGGCATCGTCTACGACAACCACGAGAACGCGCTGCAGGTTCCTCGAAGTGCGCTCGTCGAGGATCTCGGCGAAACCAGCGTGTTCGTTGTCGAGGACGGCGTCGCCATACGCAAGGACGTCGAGGTCGGCTACTCGAACCGCGGCCGGGTGGAAATCCTCGCCGGCATCGATGACGACGACGACGTCGTCGTCGTCGGCCAGGTCGGACTGAAGCCGGATGCCGCGGTTACCGTCATCAATCGCGACACCGACGACACAGCGCTCGCGGAAACCGACGTCGACACGGCCGGAGGCGGTAATGCGACGACTGATTGAAATCGCGACTGAGCGGCGCGTTACGATCGTCATGTTCACGGTCGCCGTGGCGCTGTTCGGTTTCGTGTCGCTGTCACGCCTGAACCTGAACCTCTTACCCGATATTGCCTACCCGACACTGACGGTACGGACCGAGCTGACCGGTGCTGCGCCGGTCGAAGTCGAGAACCTGTTGACGAAGCCGATCGAGGAAGCGGTCGGCGTCATTCGCAACGTGCGCCTCGTGCGCTCGGTATCGCGTTCCGGGCAGTCCGACGTCACGCTCGAGTTTCTTTGGGGTACCGACATGGACGTGGCGGGCGTCGAGGTGCGCGAAAAGCTCGACGTGCTGTTCCTGCCGCTGGAGGCGTCGCGACCACTGCTGTTGCGCTTTGATCCGTCGTCCGAGCCGATCATGCGCCTCGGCCTGCTGTTCGACGAGGACACGGCCGTCGGTGGCGCTGCGGGCGAGGCGCAACTGAAGTCGCTGCGGCGACTCGCCGAGGACCGGATCAAGAACG
>JBFIQH010000160.1:0-6852 GCA_041609735.1 Woeseiaceae bacterium
CCCGGCGCCCCGCGCAAACGATTATGATGTCGAGTTCGCTGAATACGTCAGGGTCGTCGATACTGTATTCCGCATTGACGGAGAGACCGTCGCTGGCGATAACGTCTTCGCCGGTTTCCCCGATCGTGCGCCAGCTGTAAAATTTCTTGCCGCTGAGCCGGTTCGCCATCCGCAATGGCTCCACGGCGGACGACATGGAAATCAACGTAAAGTCGTTTACGAGGAGGAATCCAAACCGGCTAGGGAGTGTTGAGTCTGGCGCAGCCAACGCAGCAGGTACTCCGAAAAGCTTCGTCGGACGATTATTTCATAGACGGGTCGATCGTCGATACAGCTCAGGAGGATATTTGCCTTGGCCAACGTCGTCTGGGCACAGTGACCCGCTCGCGAAACGGCCGATGCAATGTCCAGCGTCGTGCCACGCAACAGCGTTTGCAGCCCTTCTTCGCCGGCCAGTTCAATCAGCAAGTACCCGCCGCTGACGTCATTGATCGCTGCGGCGTGCTCACGCAATGACGCCTCGAGTTGCCCGACAATCGAAGATACCTGGCCGCGTTCAGTGCTGATCAGCCACTCATCCGGCCCGAGCCAGTAGGCTCGCCGACTGCCCTCTTCGTCGGCCGTGAACGTGTTCGCCGTCGTTGGCAGCCCGAACCCGATGGCCGACATCACGCATGCGAGGAACGATCTGTCGTCCGCATCGCCACGCAAGTTGATGTAGCCGCCTGGCTGGCGCTGCAACTCAGACATGCTGGCGCTCCCCTTTCGGATCGTAAAAGACCGGCGAGACGATCTCGGCTTCGATCGTGGATCCGTCGCGCACCACGGCGTAAAGCGTTTCGCCCTTGCGAGCCCGTCCGCCCTCGATCAGGGCGAGTGCAATCGGCTTATTCAGGCAGGCGCTGTAATAGCTCGAACTGACGTGACCACACATCGGCACCGGCTTTGGCGCGCTTGGGTCGTTAACTAGCTGCGCGCCCTCCGGAATTACGCTCGCGCCATCCACTGACGTCAGACCGACCAGCTGCTTGCGGTCGTCGCGCAGGCAATCCGGTCTCGACAGCGAGCGTTTACCGAGGAAATCCTTGTCCTTCGACAGCAGCCAGTTCATGCCTGCATCGACGGGAGTGACAGAACCGTCGGTATCCTGCCCGATAATGACGAAACCCTTTTCCGCCCGCAGCACATGCATTGTCTCGGTACCGTAGGGCGTGATGCCGTATTCTTCGCCGGCATCCATCACCGTTTGCCACATCGCCAAAGCGAGCTCGCTGTCGATGTTGATCTCGAATGCAAGCTCCCCCGAAAAACTGACGCGAAACAGCTGTACCGGCATGCCGGCCAGCTCTGCTTCCCTCATATGCATGAACGGAAACGACGCCTTGTCGAGCGCTATCGAGCAACCAATTTTCTCCAGGACACGGCGGCTGTTCGGGCCGGCGACCGCGATGGTCGAAAAGTGGTCGGTCAGGGACGTCAGATAGACCTCCAGCTCCGGCCACTCGGTCTGCAGCCACAGCTCCAGCCAGCTCAGGACGTTGGCAGCACCGCCGGTCGTCGTCGTCAGGTAAAAGCGCTGCTCGCCAAGGCGTGCCATGACGCCGTCGTCCATCAGCATGCCGTCTTCGCCGAGCATGACGCCGTAGGCACATCGGCCAATCTCCATCTTGCCAATGTTGTGCGTGTAAATGCGTTCGAGAAATTCGACGGCGTCCGGACCGCGGACGTCGATCTTACCCAGCGTCGACGCGTCCATGACGCCGACCGAGCTTCGAACGGCGAGGCACTCGCGATTGACCGCCGCGTGCAGGTCTTCGCCGGCTTTCGGGAAATACCACGGCCGGTGCCACTGCCCGACCACCTCGAACGGCGCGCCTTTTGCCTGATGCCATTCGTGCAGCGCCGTTGTGCGCACCGGATCGAAAAGCGGACCTACATTACTCCCCGCCAAAGCGCCGAAAGTGACCGGGGTATAGGCGGGGCGGAACGTCGTCGTGCCGGTCGCGGGAATCGTCTGGTCGAGGCACTCGGCGAGTATCGCCATGCCGTTGATGTTGCCGAGCTTGCCCTGGTCGGTGCCGAACCCGAGGGCCGTGTAACGCTTGACATGCTCGACGTTACGATAGCCCTCGCGGACGGCGAGGCGAATGTCGGACACCGCCGTATCGTTCTGGAAATCGACGAACTGCTTTGGACAACGGTCCGCGTCCGTTGCCGCCGGCACTCGCCACAGCGCCTCGATTGCATGGCTGTCGCCGTCGTCGAGATCGGGGATGTCGATGTTAACCGGTTGTCGACCGCAATCTTCCGCCGCCGCCATGCCGGCGTCGCGCCCTTCCTCGAGGCATCGCCGCAATGACCACTGGCCGTTGCAGCTTCCGGCCGAGCGATTGGCCTGCCCTGGCTCTGCCGGCACGAAACACAGCCGGTCATCGTCCCAGGTATTGCGGCCGCCGGCCTGCGAGTGCAGATGCACGGCCGGACTCCAGCCGCCCGACATCGCCAGCAGGTCACAATCGACCGAGATCGCAGGCTTGACCGGGGCCGTCAGGTCGCCGTTCCATCGGCCGATGCGGACGCGCCGGACGCGCCGGACGCCGTCAACGTTGACGACGACGTGCCCCGGAATCACGGTAATGCCGGCATTTTCGAGACGTTCGCGCCGGTCCGGCGGCGGGCTCACGCGGCTGTCGACGAGCGTGACCTCGGCACCGGCGCTTGCGAGATCCTGTGCCGTGCGGTAGGCGGAATCGTTATTGGTAAACACGACCGCACGCCGCCCGGGGCAGACGGCGAAACGATGGATATAGGTCGAGACCGCCGACGCCTGCATGACGCCGGGCCTGTCGTTGTTGCAAAAAACCAGCGGCCGCTCAAAAGCGCCTTGCGCCAGCACGACCTTGCGGGCTCGAATCCGCCAGACTCGTTGCCGAGGTCCTTTGCGATCGTCGAGCGCCAGGTGGTCATTGCAACGTTCGAGAACCGTTACGAAGTTGTGGTCGTAGTAGCCGAACACGGTACTGCGCGGCAACATGCTGACGTTCGGCAAACTCTCTAGCTCGGCGACGGCGCGTTGCAGCCATTCACACTCACCGGACGTTGCCGGCGCAGCGAGCAACCGGCCGCCGAACTCGTTTTGTTCGTCCGCAACGATGACGCGCGTTCCTGCCTTGCCTGCCGCCAACGCTGCCATGATGCCGGCCGGTCCAGCACCGGCGACCAGGACATCGCAGTGCGCATTGACGTGCTCGTAGGTCTCGGGATCCGATTCTTTTGGCGCGCGCCCGAACCCGGCCGACAGGCGGATGAATTTTTCGTACCAGTTCCACAGCGCTCGCGGCCGCATGAAGGTCTTGTAATAGAAGCCGGCGGCAAACAGACGGCTGAACAGGTTGTTGACGGCACCGACGTCGAAGCGAACCCCCGGCCAGCCCTTCGTCGACCGGGCGACGAGCCCGTCGTAAAGCTCGACTTGCGTCGCACGGACATTCGGCTCGGTGGAAGCGCCGGTACCGACCTGCATGATCGCATTCGGCTCTTCGGGGCCGCAGCCGACGATGCCTCGCGGACGTCGCAACTTGAAACTGCGGCCGACGATGCTGACGCCGTTTGCGAGCAGCGCGGACGCCAGTGTGTCGCCTGCAAAGCCGACGAACTTGCGGCCGTTGTAACGGAACGTCAGCGGTTTCGAGCGATCGATACGCCCGCCATCGTCGAGTCGAAACGCCTGCACGGGATCAGCGCTCCCGCCGGGCGCCGGAACCGCGGCGCGGCAGCTCGCGTGTTGCGAGTATCTGGTAACTCACGGTGTCGCGCTCGGCCTCGAACCAGCGGCGACAGCCAGCCGCATGATTCCACAACTCCTGGTGCACGCCGCGCGAATTTTTGCGCATGAACAGGTAATCCGCCCATTCGGCATCCGACAGCGCGTCGGGATGCTTTGGACGCGAAATGCCGGCCTCGCCCCCGTAGGAAAACTCGGTCTCGGCACGCTCGCCGCAGTACGGGCAGTCGATCAGCAGCATCCCTATCCCCTAATGCGCGACCGCGGCTGCGCCGTGTTCGTCGATCAGTGCGCCGGTCTCGAAACGCTGCAGGCTGAACGGCGCATTGAGCTCGTGCGGCCGATCCTGTGCGATCGTGTGCGCAAACGCCCATCCGGACCCCGGCGTGGCCTTGAAGCCACCCGTGCCCCAGCCACAGTTGAAATACAGCCCTTTAAGCGGCGTCTTGCTGATGATCGGGCAGGCATCGGGACAGATGTCGACGATTCCGCCCCACTGCCGCAGCATCCGAACCCGGCTGAAGGCCGGGAACAGTTCGACAATCGCCTCGAGCGTGTGCTCGATCGTCGGGAAGCTGCCGCGCTGGCCGTATCCCGTGTAGGCGTCGATGCCTGCGCCGATGACGAGCTCACCCTTGTCGGACTGGCTGATGTACCCGTGCACGGCGTTCGACATGATGACGGTATCGAGTACCGGTTTCAGCGGCTCGGACACCAGCGCCTGCAGCGGGTGACTCTCGACCGGCAGCCGCAGGCCCGCCATGTCCGCCAGCACACTGGCGTTACCCGCAACGACGACGCCGAGCTTCTTCGTCCTGATCGTGCCGCGGCTGGGTTCGACACCGGTGATTGCGCCGTTATCGCGGTTGATGCCCGTGACCTCGCACTGCTGAATAATATCGACCCCGAGCGAATCGGCGGCCCGCGCGAACCCCCAGGCAACCGCGTCGTGTCGCGCAACGCCGGCTCGGCGCTGCAGCGATGCACCGAGAATCGGGTAGCGCGCGTCGGGGGACGTATTGATCAGCGGCACGGCTTTCTTTATTTGCGCGGCGTTGACGACTTCGGCATCGATGCCGTTCAGGCGGTTTGCGCCGACACGCCGCTCAATGTCGCGCATGTCCTGCAACGTATGCCCGAGGTTGTAGACGCCGCGCTGGCTGAACATGACGTTGTAATTGAGATCCTGGCTGAGTCCTTCCCAAAGCTGCAGCGATTTTTCGTACAGCAACGAAGCCTCGGTCCACAGGTAGTTCGAGCGCACGATGGTCGTGTTGCGCCCGGTATTACCGCCGCCGATCCAACCTTTTTCGAGCACGGCCACGTTACGCAATCCGTGCTCCCGGGCGAGGTAATAGGCGGTGGCCAGACCGTGACCGCCGCCGCCAACGATCAGCGCGTCGTATTCCCGCTTCGGTTCGGGACTGCGCCAGGCCTCCCGCCAGCGCGTGTTGTGGCTGAATGCGTTTCTGACCAGGCTGAATGCAGAATATTTCCTCATGCAGTGCCGAGCTCGTCCGGGCCGCGACCCGCGTACGCCGGCAGGCCATCGGCGATTGAATGGTAATCGGATGCGTCGCTCGTATGGATGTGTGCAACGGCCGAAAGTTCAGTCGGGACGTCGATGGTACCCGCCATGATCGAGACGTGAACGCCACTGTCCGGCCGCCAGAAAAGATTGCCGCCGCACCGCGAGCAGAAGCCTCTTTCGGCATGCGCCGACGACCGGTACCAGCGCAAGGTATCGTCGCGTTGTATTGACAGGTCCTGAATGGCGCAGGCGCTTGCGGCGACGAAGTGGCCGCTGGTCCGGCGGCATTGCGAACAATGGCAAAACACGATGGGGCGCATGTTACCGCGCACTTCATAGCGTACGCCGCCGCACAGGCAGCCGCCGCTGCGCGTCGGCGCACCCTCAGTCATTGGCGCCATTCACATCGCGCAGCCGTTCGTTCTTCGGGTCGAAAGGACTGTCGGGAATCACCGTTGAAGCGTAAGTCTTGCCGAGTATCTCGATATCGAGCACCGTGCCCGGGTCCGCCAACTCCGGCTTCACCATTCCCAGCGCCAGTGACTTTCCAACCCGGAAGCCGTAACCGCCGCCCGTTGCACGGCCGATAATGTCACCGTCCCTGAGCAGCGCATTGTTACCCAGTGCGTCGGCGTCATCGACGCCGGCAACCTCGAGCGTCACCAGCAGGTTCTCGAGCCCGGCCTCCCGCGATGCGAGCAGAGCATCCCGGCCGAGAAAGTCGCCTTTGTCGGCTTTGACGAAGCGGTCCATTGCGGATTCGTAGGCGGAATACTCGATCGACAATTCGGTGCCGACCATTCGGTAGGATTTTTCGAGCCGCATGGAATCCATCGCACGGATGCCGAACGGCTGCAGTCCGAATTCGTCGCCTGCTTCGAAAAGGGCGTCGAAGACGTGATTCTGATACTCGATCGGATGGTGCAGTTCCCAGCCGAGTTCGCCGACGAAGTTGACGCGCATGGCGACCGCCGGGGCCATGCCGACCCGGATTTCCTGCGACGTCAGCCAGCGAAACGCGTCATTGGACAGGTCCGTGTCCGTGACCTTCGCAAGTATTTTGCGCGACTTCGGACCGGCCAGTACCAGCACGCCGTAGCTGCCCGTCAACTGCGTGAACTGCACGCTGCCGTCCCGTGGCATGTGTTTCTTCAGGTAATCATGATCGAGGCGCTGCAGTGCGCCGGCCGATACGAGATAGAACGAATGCGCTGACTCCCGCCGAATCGTGAACTCGGAATGCACACCACCATTGCTGTTCAGTGCATGGCACAGGCCGATACCGCCGATTTTTTGCGGAATCGAATTGGCGACGAAACCATCGAGAAAGGCTTCAGCGCCCGGGCCCGAGACACGACACTTGGCAAACGCCGTCATGTCGAGGAGACCCGCATTCAGCGTCGTGTTCCGCACCTCCTTTTCCACGGCCTTGAACCAGTTTGAACGGCGGAATGACCAGTCATCCTGCTGCGGCATGCCGTCGGTCGCAAAAAAGTTCGGCCGCTCCCAGCCGAATTTCTGCCCGAACACGGCCCCC
>JBFIQH010000161.1:0-6848 GCA_041609735.1 Woeseiaceae bacterium
AAACAATATTCAAAATTTCTCGCGCGGATTTCTCAGGTTCGACAACGTAAAAATATTGTCGCCAATGTCCACGTCATATTCGACGGCGTCAATACGCACTTCTGTCCATTCGTCCGGAGCATCGACATCTCCCATGCGCTGCCGGGCCGCGATCATGCGCCCGCCCTTCTCCGCCACTTCCAGGGTTCGCAAAACCTTGACCAGCTTGTCATCCTGATCGAAAAAGCTGTGCTCCAGCACGACGTGATCGGCGCGAATTTTCAGCACTTCCCGGCCCCATACGACAGCAGCTTCCTCGAGCGGGACCGATTCGATTTCGTAGACGTTCATTGCGTCTGTCTCGCTTATCGATAGGAGCTTGTGCTCGTACTTGTCGACAATATCGTCGGCTTTGGCGATATCCCTGTTCGAAAAGTCAGACCCCAGCCAGCTCTGGCTCATCATCGATGAGGGTATCTTTATGATGCGATTCACCTTCGGTGAGAACGACCACATGCTGTTGCCATCGGTCAAGGTAGCGTTGCCGCGGTCCTTTTTCGGCTCCGTTACCCGAACCAGCGATTGTTCATCGCCTTTAGTCCAGGCACGCATCGACATCGTCCGCTCCCAATCGGGACGATGAATCGTCATGGTTATTTCGGAATAGGAGGCTACGCCGCGCCAGTGATCGACCGCACTTCGAACAATAGCCGTCGCATCAGGGTCGTCGGCCAGCGAAGCCATCGCGGCTGCGCAGAGAGCGCAGACTATGAGATTTCGGAATCGGATGACTGCGGAGTCCGGACCTACCCAAGGTCCCCGATTATCACACGTCCCAGGCGGTTACGCCGTTTCGACGTTGGCTGGCTGCCTGTCCTTCCGCCGGGCGCGATTCGTCACCATGCGCTCGTGCAATTCCGTGATGCAGGCGCTGCCGGTTTTCTCAAACATAAACGGCAGTATCGCGTGCACGATGCAGCAGAAGGCTGCCTTGAAAAGCGCGAGCCCGAATCCCATCGCGGTGACGAAATGCTCACCATAGGTTTCACCGACCGTCGCCGGATGTTCCGTGAATTTGCGTGTCAGTTTCATACAGGCGCTCTCCCTTAACCGTATTATCGGCCGTTTCCAGCGAAACTTTGTTGCTTTTTATTGACTCATCCGGCCACCTGATGAAACAATCGTTTCAAAATTTGCATTATTTTGGAACGTATGGACAATAAAGACCGAGACATCCTGCGCCTGATCCAGGCTGACGCCGGCCTCTCGATGAACGACGTCGCCGAGCGCACAGCACTGTCGAAGACCGCCGTCTGGCGCCGTGTCCGTGACCTCGAGCAGCGCGGCGTCATCACGGCACGGGTCTCGGTGCTCGACCCGGAGGCTTTGGGCTTCAGCCTGATGATCTTCGCCTTCGTTCGCACCAACCAGCACAGCGACACCTGGTTCTCGAAATTCGAGCAGGCCGTCGACTCGATTCCCGAGATCCTCGAGTTCCATCGCACCAGCGGCGACATCGACTACCTGCTGCGCGTTGTCGCACGCGACATGCGCCACTACGACGAAATTTACAAGCGACTGATTCGTAAGGTCGATTTCGCGGACATCAGTTCGACGTTCGTCATGGAAACGTTCAAATCGGGCACCACCCTGCCGATTTAGTCAGTACGTATTCTTCGCAATGACGTCTGTGCCGCTCTTGACTACACTTGAGAGAGACAGGAGGACAACGCATGTTCACGATCGACGAAGTCATGACGACGGAGCTCATTACGATATCGCCGTCGATGAATCTCGCAGACGCTCGCACGCTGATGCAGGAAAATCGCATTCATCATCTGCCGGTCGTCAACGAACACAACGACCTCGTCGGCTTGCTGACGCTGACCGATGTCCTGGCTGCGACCGATTCGCGGCTGCGCGATCAAGACAGCCGGATTCATGCACGCGACATTCATGTACGCGACGTCATGGTCAATGACGTCATCACCGTCGACGCGCGCGCGAGTCTGCGCCAGGCAGCACTCTTCATCGAAAAACACAAGATCGGCTGCCTGCCGGTCGTCCGCGACCGTAAGCTTATGGGCATCATCACCGACACCGACTTCGTCGCCGTCGCAATCAACCTGCTCGAGCAACTCGAGGAAAGTGAAGACGACGATATCGATCTCGACGATTTCGAAGAGGAAGCCGACGTCGCCTGAATAATGCGCCGCTCGTTCAGGCCGCGCGGGGATGCGTCAGCCCCTTGCTGCGCGCCTCGATGCAAGTTCGTGCTGCGCGTCCCGCTCGGAGCCGAGAAAGATCGCAATCCAGCGCGTGTCCTCGTCGTTCTCCAGCGCGAGCTTCAGCGTCATCGTCAGCGGCACCGACAGCAGCATACCCACCGGGCCGAACACCCAGCCCCAGAAAATCAATCCGACGAATACGACCAGCGGTGAAATGCCGACGCCGTAGCCCATAACGCGCGGCTCGATCAGGTTGCCGAACAGGATATTGATCGCGACGTAGCCGGTCAGCACGGCCAGCGCTTCACCCGGACCCAGCTGCAGGACCGCCAGCAGGACCGGCGGGACGGCAGCGATGATCGAACCGATCGTCGGCACGTAATTCAGCAGAAACGCGAGCATGCCCCACAGCAGCGGAAAGTCGAGGCCGAAGGCCCACGTTAGCAGCCAGGCGAGGAAGCCGGTCGCAAAACTGACCAGCGTCTTGATGCCGAGGTAGCGGCCAAGATTGACGAGAAAGGCGCGCGGCCGCTCGAACGCGGCGGCTGACGGGCCGAACGACGCCTCGAACTTGGTTTTGACGGAGGACGCTTCGAGCAGGATGAACACCATCGTGAAGAAGATCAGGAATACGTTCGTCAACACGCTGCGCAGGCCATTGAGGAGTGTCGCGACAAGGCCCATCGCAAAGCCGGGATTGACGATATCGTTGAGGTCCCGGATCGACGGATCGGCATTCAGATGCTCGACGGCGAAATTCAGAATATCGGCAACGATCGCGTTGAGGCGCGCCTGGTAGCTCGGAATGGCCGCGGTGAATTCCGCAATCGAGCGACCGACCACAGTTCCCACCAGCGAAAGTATCAGCATGATAATGGTGACGATGACCAGCGCCGCAAGCACTGCCGGGATGCGTTTGCTTTGCATGTACAGCATCGGCCGGACGGAAATGAGTGCGAGAAACACGGCTATCAGAAACGGCACGAGGAGCGCCTTTGCCATTTGCAGGCCGTAAATTACGATGATGACGGCCGCAAGCGTCAGTACGGTACGCGTGTTTCTGCCTGCGGTTACGCTCACGATTCGTCTTGCCGATTGCCTGTAGCGGATGCATCATCGCATAACCCATCGGGGCCTGCATACGAACCGACCGCGCTCCACCAGACAGGGAAAACCATGGCCGCCGTAGAATCGCAAATGTTGCCGCTCGGCACCGTCGCCCCGGCGTTCGAGCTCCCGGACCCGGACGGCAAGCTTCACTCGCTGCCGCAGGATGCCGATGCCTGCATCGTCATGTTCATCTGCAACCACTGCCCGTTCGTCAAGCATGTGCGCGAGGAGCTGGCCCGGCTGGGCCGTGACTGCCAGCGCCGCAACGTCGCGATTTTTGCGATCAACAGCAACGACATTACGACTCATCCCGGCGACAGTCCCGAGATGATGAAACAGGAGGCGGCGAAGTGGGGTTACACGTTTCCGTACTTGTTTGACGAAGATCAGACGGTCGCAAAGGCGTATCGCGCGGCCTGCACCCCGGATTTCTACCTGTTCGATCGCAACCTGAAGCTCGTCTACCGCGGACAACTCGACGGCAGCCGTCCGTCGAACGATTTGCCGGTAGACGGCCACGCGCTGCGGGCGGCGATCGACGCGACGCTTGCTGGAAAGCCGGTCGACGACGACCAGCGCCCGAGCATCGGCTGCAATATCAAGTGGAAACCGGGAAATGAGCCGGATTACTGGTAGAACGGCTTGTCGTCCTGCCGGCGCGGCGTGTACAGCTCCGCCTCTTCGGGCGTGATCTGCTCGATGCGGACGCGCCAGCGGGCAAACGTCGAGCTGATGCGCAGTCGATAGGTTCCGCCGTCGTGAAACAGCTTCACGCCGTTGCCGCGGTACTTCGTGTGCAGGACCCGGCCAACGTGGCGTCCGGACGGCGCCTCGATCAGCGAGATATCAAGCGCGACCAGTTGCTCGTAGTCACCGTCGAGCCGCCAATCGAGCAACCATGGTCCTTCGACTTCGAACTCTGTCGTCGTCGTGCCCGCGGTACCGCGAAACTCGGTGACCAGGTTTTTGCCGAATGCCGCGGAGGCCAGCAGGCTCGTTACAAAAATCGCCGCGACCGCAAGCGTGCGTGGCAGGCCTTTCGCCATGCCGGAGAATACTACTGTGGTCATTACACTGTCCTGTCCTGATTCCGCGCGCCGGATTCCTGGCCGACGGAATTATTCTACGACAGCCCGCGGGTCGAATGGTTGCAAGCTGAAACATTGTTCCGCGCCTTAAACTGGTAGTGTTTGGGGTTTAGGCTGATTGATTAGTAACGAAGGAAGGGAGCGCGTGGGCGCAGACGACAAAAAGATACCGAAAATCCTGGCTTTCTCGGGCAGTGCCCGGGCCGGGTCGTTCAACCAGCAGCTGGTCGAAAACGCGGCTCGCGCGGCCGAGGAGGCCGGTGCCGACGTGCGTCTGATCAATCTCGGCGATTTCCCGATGCCGATGATGAATCAGGATCTCGAACGCGAGGAAGGCCAGCCGAAGAACGGCACGCGACTGAAGGAACTGTTCATACAGAGCGACGGCTTGCTGATCGCGGCGCCCGAATACAACAGCTCGATCACGCCGTTGTTGAAGAATGCCATCGACTGGGTATCCCGCAGAGTCGGCGACGAAGCGCCGCTCGTCGCCTACAAGGGCAAAGTCGTCGCACTGCTGAGTGCGTCTCCCGGCCGGCTTGGCGGCCTGCGTGGCCTCGTGCACGTGCGCGCAATTCTCGGCTATCTCGGCGCAATCGTGCTGCCGGAGCAGCATGCAATTCCGTCGGCCAGCGACGCATTTGACGACGACCGCAAGCTGGTCAATGAAAAAGACATCAAGCGCGTCCGCGAGGTTGTCGGGGAACTCGTCGACGTGGCTTCGCGGCTGGCCTGACGCAGCAGCATGACGCGGCGATGGATTCCTGCTGCGCTGCTGGCTGCAATCAGCCTTGCCGCCTGCCTCGAGGAATCACCGACGCAAGGAATCCAGGTCGGCATCGTGCCGATCGCCGCGATCCAGGGTAATGGAGAGGTCAGCCCGCTCGTCGGCCGGCGCATCACGACGCGCGGCGTCGTCAGCGGCGACTTCCAGGACGGCGACGACGACGAAGCCGGCAACCTCGGCGGCTTTTTCGTGCAGAGCGTAAGCAACGAACAGCCGGCCGGCCTGTTCGTCTATGACGGTCGGAGTCCGGACGTCGACGTCCGCGTTGGCGACGTCGTTGTCGTCGAAGGGTCGGTGCAGGAGCACTTCGGTGAAACACAACTCGTCGCCGTCAAGGTGACGCCCGATGGCACCGGCGATGCCCGGGCAATTACCCTCAAATATCCTGTCCAAGACGTTGCGCTCAACGACGACGGCGACCCCGTCGCCGACCTCGAGCGCTACGAAGGCTTGCTGGTGCGTATCCCCGGCCCGCTCGTCGTCACGGATGTCTATGAACTGGAACGCTTCGGGGCAGTACGGCTTGCGTACGGCGACCGGCTGTACCAGTTTACGAACGGTAATGCGCCGGATCCCGGCGGTTACGACGCCCACCGGCGACGGAATGCCATGCACTCGATCCTGCTCGATGACGGGCAGCGCGAAGGCAACGTTGTGCCGATTCGCTACCTGCACGGCGGGTCCGGCCGGGATGGCGCGCTGCGGGTCGGCGACACGCTGCAGCAGATCACCGGCAACCTGCGCTACTCGCGCGGAAGCGGAGCACACGGCGCGCAGGGCTGGCGCCTGATGCCCGCGCAGGAACCGCAGTTCGAGTCGACCAACCCGCGCCCCGGCCCGCCGGTCGTCGGCGGTGCGATCCGTGTAGCCAGCTTCAATGTGCTGAATTATTTCTCGACGATCGATCTTGACGACGCCGTCTGCGGGCCCGATCGCGATCCGTGCGGCGGCGCCGACAGCCGCGAAGAGCAGCAGCGACAATTGGCAAAGATCGCCAGCGCGCTCGCAGTAGCCGACGCCGACATCGTCGGCCTGATCGAACTCGAGAACAATGCGTCGCGGTCACTCGACGACATCGTGCAGGCATTGAATGATCGCCTCGGTGCCGACCGCTACCGCGCCGTTGTGACCGGCGCTATCGGCAGCGGTCCGATCAAGACCGGCTTCGTTTACGACCGGACTCGGGTGGCGCCCGACGGCGGGTCTGCCTTGCTCGACCGGTCCGTCGACACGCGATTCGACGACACTCGCAATCGTCCGGCACTGGCGCAAACCTTCAGGGCGCAGGCCGACGGGCAGCGACTGACCGTCATCGTCAACCACCTGAAGTCGAAGGGTTCACCCTGCGACGGCGACCCCAATGCCGGCGATGGCCAGGGCAATTGCAACGGCGTGCGCACCAGCGCCGCTGCCGCGCTCGCCGAGTGGGCGAGCAATGATCCGACGGGCAGCGGCGATCCCGATGTCCTCGTCATCGGCGACCTGAACGCCTACCTCGCCGAAGATCCGTTGCGTGCGCTCGAGGCCGGAGGACTCGTCAACCTGCTGACGCTGACCGACGGCGTGCCCGCTTATTCGTTCGTTTACGACGGCCAGTCCGGCGCACTCGACCACGCCCTCGCCACCCCGTCGCTGGCGCCGCAGGTCGCCGGCGCG
>JBFIQH010000162.1:0-6799 GCA_041609735.1 Woeseiaceae bacterium
CGCCAAGCAGCAACCAGGCGATCGCTTTCCCGACGGCATCGTCGTGCATTTTCTGAACCATAGATGAACGGGGAACGTGCGTTTACGGCGCAAGCGCGCATCATCGCAACTTCTACCCGACAGTTCAGCTTCAATTCATGCGCTGGCTTTTCTAATGGAGCCATCCACAACGGATGCGAAGGACCGAACAATGACGACAACAGTGACGAATTTTATAGCCCGCATGGCGGCGGTCACGGCCAGCCTGCTGCTGGCTGGCAGCGCGCTTGCCGCCGAGGACGCGGGCAACGCCGAGCTGCGGGTCGCAGAGAGCTCGTATTTCAGCGACGACGGTCGCCAGCAGAAAACGGCAAACCGGATTTCGACAGACACGTTCGAGCCGGGCGCCCGCATCGGGCGCAGGAGCCATAAGGCGGTCGGTGGCGAATCGCAGAAGGCCGGACCGGGAACGGAGAGTCGCACGCCGAATTCGGATTTCTGGTTCTATACGGCGGATGTCGAGCTTTTCGGTGACGAGGACCGCGATGGTTATTATCACGGCATCGACCTGCTGTTTGACGCCGACACCGTTTACGCCAGCGCCGACGTTTATGCTGTCGTTTACCTCAGCGAAGAGGGCGGTCCCTGGTTCGAGTATGCCGAGACAGAGACGTTTGCCATTTATGGCGCCAGCGGCGACGACGAATACGTCATCGTCAGCGAACTGCTCGCCGGTTATCCGCGCGGCAGCTACGACATCCTGATCGAGCTGTTCGACACCTGGGACAATTCCTTTGTCGCCGACATTGGCCCTGAAAACACCTCCGAGCTGTCATTCCTGCCGCTCGAGGACGCCGAGCGCGATACGCCGGTGACGGCGCCGGACGTCGTTGTCGTCAGCCGCGGTGGCGGCGGAGCTGCCGACGGATGGACGATTGCGGCGCTGGCGCTGATGGCCGGCGGGCTGCTCGTCAGGCGTCGCTACCGGAGGCAGCCGGCAACGCGCCGCCGTTGACCCGCGACGTGCGCATGACCTTGCGGCCCCAGGCCGCAAGGTTGTCGAAGTAGACATACAGCGCCGGGACGACTAGCAGCGAGACCACGGTCGAAAACGCCAGCCCACCGATGATTGCCCGCGCCATCGGGTAGTAGGGCGGGCCGTCGCCACCGATTTGCGTCGTGCCGAGCGCCAGCGGCGTCAGGCCGACGATCGTCGTCGCAACCGTCATCAGGATCGGGCGCAGCCGGTCCCGGCCGGCGATCAGGATCGCGTCCATGCGCGGTACGCCAGCATTCCTGAGGTTATTGATGTGATCGACGAGCACGATGCCGTTGTTCACGACGACACCGATCAGGATCATGATGCCGATCATCGCCATGAACGAAAACGTTGTGCCGGTTGCAGCGAAGAACAGGAAAACACCGAACACCGAGAACAGAATGGACCCGAGAATGATCGAGAACGGCAGCAGCAATGACTCGAACAGTGCCGCCATGACGAGGAATATGCAGGCAATGCCGAGCAGAATATTCTGCATCATCATCTGCTGTGTATCGTCCTGGCGCTCGAAGCCACGCCCGAATTTCCAGCTGTAGCCGGGCGGCAGGTCGATCTGGTCCATCAGCGCCTCCACTCTCGGCCGCACCGAATCCATCGTGACGTCGTCGCCCAGCGTCGCCGACAGGATGACTGCAGTCTGGCGATCGGTGCGACGAATCGTATCCGGCGCGCGGCCGAGGTGCAGCGTCGCGACGCTGCCGAGCGGCACGCGACGCCCCTCGGGCGTGAACAGCGGCAGGTCCGCGAGCTGTTCGACGCTCTGCCGGTCGTTGTCGCGAAACGCGATCCGCATGGCAATCTCGCCGGTCTCGCCGCGAAACTCGCGCAGGTTCTCGCCGCGCATTGCCAGGCTGATCGTCTGCGCGATTGTCGCGGCCGTCAGCCCGTTCGCCGCCGCGCGATCACGGTCAATCGAGACGCGCACCTCCTTTTCGCCGGCCTCGGCATCGCTGCGAATGTCATTCAATCCCTCGATCGACGACAGCGTCCGGGCGACCTCGGTACCGAGTTCATTCAACAGCGCCGTCGAATCGCCGCTCAACTGCAGCGAAAAGCCTTCGCCACCGCCCTGCTGGTCGAACTGGAAGCTGGGCTTGCCGATCGCAATCGTCGGCAGGTCCTTCTCGATCAGCTCGATGATCTCCGTCGTCGACAGCGTGGCCTCGTCCTCATCGGTCAGCAGCAGCGTCGACTCCGCGCGGCCCTGGTCGTAGTAGCTGTAGACAGAGCGGATGTTGAATTCTTCCTGGCGCGAGAACAGGTACTCCTCGATCGTATCGACCGTCGCTTCGATGCGCTCCAGCGAATGCTGTCCCTCGATGTGGTACGGCATGAACAGGCGGCGCCCGACGTCCTGCGGGAACATATCGAACTTGACGAGCTGCAGCGCCATTGGCAGTACGCCGATGACGCAGACAAGCAATATGCCCAGTGCCGTCCACCACGGGTGTTTCAGCTCCCAGCCGAGGCTCTTGGTGTAACGCCGGGTCAGCCGGTCCAGAAACGCCCCGGACTTCGGTTGCGGCGGTATGTCGACGCGCGCCGCGAGCATCGGGATCAGCGTCTGGGCGAGCAGCAGCGACGCGAGGAGAGCGACGATGATCGTCACGGCAACGTGCGTGAGAAATACCGTGATGTCGGACTTGGTACCGAAAATTATCGGTGCAAACACGATGATCGTCGTTGCTGTTCCGGCGATCACCGCCAGGCCGACCTCGCGAACGCCGGCAATTGTCGCTTCGACGGGTTTGTCAGGAGCCGCCGCACGGTGCCGGAAGATACTCTCGGTCACGACGACGCCGTTGTCGACCAGCATCCCGACCGCGAGCATCAGCCCCATCATCGACAGGATGTTCAGCGACAGGCCCGCGAAATAAAGAGCGCCCAGCGTGATCAGCAGCGAGAACGGAATCGCGGCCATGACGATCAGCGTCGTCGTCACCTGGCGCAGGAACAGGTACAGCACGAGGACTGCGAGCAGGCCGCCGACGAGGCCGGCGTTCAGCAGGTCGGACAGCGAATCGCGCACGCTGTCGCCCTGGTTGTCGAGCGGGAAGATATTGATGCCCTGCATTTGCGGCAGCTGGCCGATTTTCCCGACTTCGGCGATGACCCGATCGGTCACGTCGACGAGGTTCGAGCCGGTGGTCTTGTTGATCGCCACGCCGATCGCGTAGTCACGATCCAGGTGCCGTCCGTAATTGCGCTCCGGCGTCCGCAGTTCGACGTCGGCGACGTCGCCGAGGCGCAGCCCGGTAGCATTAATCGCGAGGTTGCGGATTTCATCGACCGATTTGAATTCGCCGCGCGGACGCACGCTGAGGCGCTGGTCGCCGGCGGTCAGCCGGCCGGCGCTGACGGCGAAGTTGCTGCTGATGAGCATCTCGCGCAGGGTTGCAATATCGACGCCGTGGGCCGCAAGAGCATCGGAGCGCAGCAGGATTCGAATCTCGCGCGGGTCTACGCCCTGCAGGTCGACGCGGGATACGCCTTCGAGGCGCTCGAGCCGCCGCTTCAGCAACCGGTCCAGCATCGCATAGCTGTCCGACAGGTCGCGCTCCGACGAAATGCGCAGCTGCAGCACCGGCTGGTCACCGAGCGAACCGGTGAACACGAATACGCGGCGCACGTCCTCCGGCAACTGGTGACGAATACCGTCGACCTTCGAGCGCGCCTCGATGCCTTTCGCGCCCATGTTCTGGTCCCAGTCGAACTGCAGGAAGATCTGTGCCTGGCCCTCGTCCGAACTCGAGAACATGCGCTCGACGCCCGACAGCGTCGCCAGCGCCTCTTCGACCGGGCGCGTGATCAGCCGCTCGATTTCCTCCGGCGTCGAGCCGCCGTAGGGGATCTGGATGAAGATGCCCGGGAACTCGATGTCGGGGAATTTTTCGAGCGGCAACAGCCGGGTCGCAATCAGACCGACCATCGCCAGCGCGACGAATACGACGATCGTCGTAACCGGCCGCGCCAGCGAAAACTCCGTGTGTTTCACGCCCGCACTCCGGGCGTCGCGACCTCCGCCGTGACGGCGGGCCAGCGCTTGCGATCGAGTAGCGAATAGACCACCGGGATGACGACCAGCGTCAACAATGTCGAGACGAGCAGGCCGCCGATGACGGTAATCGCCATCGGCGTGCGCACCTCGGCACCCTCGCCGATGCCGAGCGCCATTGGCAGCAGTCCGAGCGCGGTCGTCAGAGACGTCATCAGGATCGGGCGCAGGCGGGCGGCGCCGGCTTCGAGAATCGCGGCGTTCTGGTCCATGCCCTTCGCTCGCAGCTGGTTGATCAGGTCGACCAGCACGATCGCATTGTTGACGACGATGCCGGCAAGCATGATGACGCCGATCAGCGCGACGATATTAATTGTCGTGCCGGTGACGAACAAAGCGAGGACCGCGCCGACGAGCGCCAGCGGGATCGTGAAGAGAATGACGAACGGATGAATCAGCGATTCGAATTGCGACGCCATAACGAGGTAAACGAGGAACACGGCGAGCGCGAGCGCGAACTGCATCGAGCGAAACGATTCCTGCATTTCCTCGCTCTGGCCCGATACCGTGGCGACGATGCCGTCCGGCATCGGCGTGCCGGCAATGATGCGGGCAGCCTCGGCCGCCGCGGCGCCGAGGTCGCCGTAGGCGACGTTTGCCGAAATGATGGCGACGCGCTCCTGAGCGACGCGCCGGATCTCCGCAGGTCCTGCCGCGATCGTAACGTCGGCAACGGCGGCGAGCGTGATGGGCCGTGACGACGACGGATTGATGATCAGCTCGCGTATTTCTTCGACGCTGGAGTGGCGCGTATCGACGCTGCGCACGAGCACGTCGATCTTCTTGTCGCGCCAGGTGTAGCGGGTCGCGATTTCGCCGCGGACGTTGGCGACGACGCGGTCGGCGATATCGCGGACGGCGAGGCCGAGTTTCGCGGCGCGCTCCTGATCGAAGATGATCTGAATTTCCGGGTTGCCGCGTTCGATCGTCGTCTTGATATCGGTGAAGCGATCGGATGCCGACATGGCCTGGTTGATCGCGCGGCCGACGGCCGCAAGATTGTCGAGGTCGTAGCCCGAGACCTCGACGGCGAGCGGGCTCGCGATCGTTATCAACGAGGGGCGCGAGAACTCGTATTGCACGCCCGGTGTCTTCGCCAGCGCCGCGCGCATTGCCGCAATCGTGCGTTCCTCGGCGTCGCGCCCGGATCCGGGCTGCAGCGCGACACTGAGCGTGCCGGTGTGGTCGCCGGCGTCGACGGGATTCGCGTCCAGCCGGTTGCCGGTGCCGGCGACGGAGAAACTGAGCCGCACGTCGTCGATCGATTGGGTGGCGCGCTGCGCCACCTGTATCGCCCGGTCAGTGTCCTCGAGCGTCGATCCCGGCGCGAGTCGCAGGTCAACGTTGAATTCACCCTGCGACAGCTGCGGGATCAACTCTGTCCCGAGCCTCGGGACGAGCGTCATCGTTGCCGTAAAAATCAGCGCAGCCGCAATGACGACAATGGCGCGGTGCCCGAGAGCCCAGTGCAGAATGCGCGGATATACCGACGCCGCGGCACCGTTCAGGCGCTGGAACAGCCACGTCGGGGCCCACATCAGCAACCGGAACAGCCAGCGTATGCCGGCGAAGATCCTGCGCAGGGTCAGTACGACCGCCGCGGCGCCGCGCGTAACGATGCCGGCACGGGAGGCCGAGTCCTCGCCCGCATAACGGCTCCCGGTACCGAGCGCCGCGAGCATCGGGATCAGCGTCAGCGCGACGACCAGGGAGAAAATCAGCGCAAACGTCACCGTCAGCGCCTGGTCGCGAAACAGCTGCCCGGCAATGCCGGTAATGAATACCATCGGGAAGAACACGGCGATCGTCGTCAACGTGGCGGCGAAGACGGCCGATGCGACCTCGGACGTGCCGTTTCTCGCCGCCTCGAGGATGCCTTCACCCTGTTCCTTCTTGCGAACGATGTTTTCCAGTACGACGATCGAGTTGTCGACCAGCATGCCGACGGCCAGCGCGATGCCTCCCAGCGACATGATGTTCAGCGATACGTCGTTGAGGTACATCAGCAGAAACGTGCCGATGACGGATACCGGTATCGCGATCCCGACGATTGTCGTTGCGCGCGCATCGCGAAGGAAGCCGTACAGGACGACGATCGCAATGATGCCGCCGAGAATGGCCGCGTTCCTGACGTCGTCAACGGCGCCGGAGATGAATTTCGACTGGTCGTAGATCTCTTCGAGACGAATGTTATCCGGTAACGTGTCGCGCACCTGCTCGATGCGGCGCTGCAGGCGCTCCGCGACCTGCACTGTGTTGGCATCGCCCTCCTTGTAAACGGCGAGCTCGACGCTCTCGCGGCCGTTGACGCGGGTAATCGCCTCGCGTTCCTTGTAGCCCCGGGTGACGGTCGCGACGTCGCGCAGGTAGACGGGGCGATTTGCGACCTGAGCGACGATCGCGTCACCGAACTCGTCGACGGATTGAAATTCGTTCAGCGTGCGGACAAGAAAGCGCTGATCGCCTTCCTCGAGGCGCCCGCCGGACAGGTTGACGTTCTCGGCGCGGATGCGTTTAGCGATGCCGTCGATACTGAGGCCGAGCTGCGACAGCTTCTGCTGGTCCGCCTGTATCTGTATTTCGTCTTCGAGGCCGCCGCTGACCTTGACGGCGGCGGTGCCTTCCTCCGCCTCGAGGTCGTTCTTGATCCGGTCCTCGGCGAGTCGCCGCAGCGACTTCAGTTGCGCCTCGCCCGCAGCGCCACC
>JBFIQH010000163.1:0-6792 GCA_041609735.1 Woeseiaceae bacterium
GACTCGTGACGAGGACTGGAAGTATACGGACCTGGCACAGGTCATCGACATCAGTCAGCGGTGGCTTGCCGCGCCCGATGTTCCGGCACCCGACGCTGCGTCCATACGTCGGATACAGGCAGCGATCGACGCCCACTGGCTGGTCGTCGCCAATGGTTCGATTGCGCGCGATCTGTCGACGCTGCCGGACGCTGGCGGTGTCGAACTGCAGTCGCTCGACGCAAGCCCGGAATCGCTGCGGTACCCGCTGGCCGACCTGAATCTCGCGCTGCTTCGGGAGGGCGTAACGATTCGCATCAACGAGCGATTCAAGGCCGAGAAACCGATCGGACTGCTGTTTTTCGACTCGACGGGCGGGGCCGCCGTCACGTCGCAGGCACGTATTGACATCGACGTCACGCCAAACGCCAGTGCGACGCTGATCGAGTTTCATGGCTCCGGCGGCGATGGCGAACACTATGCCAATGTGCACCTGAACATGTCGATCAATGACGGGGCCAGCGTCGACTATCTGCGCCTGCAGGAGCGTGACCTGGCGCATTCGCAGACCGCTCGCCTGAACGTGTCGCTGGCGAAAGACGCCCGCCTGCATCACAGCGCCATCGACCTCGGCGGCCACATGGCGCGCAACGATCTGCAGGTCGATCTGAACGGCACGGGTGCGTCGGCGACGTTCGACGGCCTGTATATCGCCGGCGACGGTCAGCACCTCGACAATCACACGCGCGTCGACCACCGCGTCGGGCCCGCCGTGTCGCGGCAGGAATACCGCGGCATCCTCGGCGGTCGCAGCCGGGCCGTCTGGAACGGCAAGGCGATCGTGCACAAGGGCGCGGACGGTACGGACGCCGAGCAGGCGAACCATAACCTGCTGCTGACGGACCAGGCCGAGATCGACGCCAAGCCCGAACTGGAGATCTACGCCGACGAGGTCAAGTGCGCGCACGGCACGACAGTGGGCCAGCTCGACGAGACGGCCCTTTTCTACTTGCGGACGCGCGGCATCGACCGCGAGCGCGCGGAGCGCATACTGACGCGCGCGTTTGCGGCGTCGATCGTTGCGAAGTCTCCGATCGAATCGCTGCACGCAATGATCGGTGACAAGGTCGAACAGCGGTTGCGACAGATGGCCGCCGGAGATGCGAATGAGTAAACCGATGCCCTCTCCCGCTGCCACCGCGCTCGACGTGCAGAGCGACTTTCCGGTACTGCATCAGACGATCAACGGCCAGCCGCTAATCTATCTCGACAGCGCGGCGTCTGCGCAGCAGCCTGCCAGCGTCATCGATGCCGTTGCAGCCTACCAGCGCAATGACCACGCGAACGTGCACCGCGGTGTGCACACGCTGAGCCATCGAGCGACCGAAGCCTATGAGGGAGCGCGCGACAAGTTGATGCGCTTCATCAACGCTGCCAATCGCAGCGAAATCGTGCTGACCAGCGGCACGACCGAATCCATCAATCTGGTCGCACAGAGCTTCTGCCGGCCGCAACTGGGTCCGGGACGCAAGATCCTGATCACGCACCTGGAGCATCACTCCAACATCGTGCCGTGGCAGCTGGTGTGCGAGCAGACCGGCGCCGAACTCATGGTCGCGCCGATCGACGAACGGGGTCAGCTGGATCTCGATGCCCTGCAGCAGCAGCTGACCGAGGACGTACTGCTGCTGGCGATCGGCCACGTGTCGAACGCGCTGGGCACGATTAACCCGCTGCAGTCGATCATCGGCTGGGCGAAAGAGCGCGGCATTTGTGTGCTCGTCGACGGCGCCCAGGGAGTACCGCACATGCGCATCGACGTGCAGGCACTCGGCTGCGACTTCTACGCATTCTCCGGCCACAAGATGTTCGGGCCGACCGGCACCGGCGTGCTCTATGGTCGCGAGCAGCTTCTCGAGGCAATGCCGCCCTGGAAAGGCGGGGGCGACATGATTCTCGAAGTCCGCTTCGACGGCACGGTGTTCAACGACCTGCCCTACAAGTTCGAGGCCGGCACGCCGAACATCGCCGGCGTCGTCGGCCTCGGCGCCGCGGTCGACTACCTGTCGTCGATCGGCATGGAACGGGTTGCCGAACACGAGCGCCATCTGCTCGATTACATGACAGCGCGTCTCGCGGAAATCGACGGCATTCGCCTCGTCGGTACCGCCGACAGCAAGGCGAGCGTCCAGTCGTTCCTGCTCGGCGATATACACCCGCACGACCTCGGCACGATTCTCGACCAGCAGGGCGTCGCGATTCGCACCGGACATCATTGCGCGATGCCCGTCATGCAGTTTTTCGATATTCCGGGAACCGCTAGAGCGTCGCTCGCGCTGTACAACACGACGGACGATGTCGATGCCCTGGTTGCCGCGATCGACAAGGCGGCGGAGATATTCGCGTGAACAATGTTGCTGCAATCGATCGTGGCGAGCTGCGCGATCTGTACCGGGAGCTGATCCTCGACCATGCACGCAAGCCGCGGCATTTCGGCAAGCTGTCCGGCGCCACGCACAGCGCGGACGGAATCAACCCGTTGTGCGGCGACAAGCTGCACCTTTACCTGAAGCTGGCTGACGACGTAATCGAGGACGCCGCTTTTGAGGGATCCGGCTGCGCGATCTCGCTGGCATCGGCATCGCTGATGACGGACACGATCATCGGTGGCACGCTCGACGACGCGAACGCATGGTACGAGAACGTCACGGCGAGGCTGACAGGAAAGCAGGAACGCAATGACGTCGATCTGGGCAAGCTGGCGGCGCTCGAGGGCGTGCGCGACTTTCCCTCGCGTGTAAAATGCGCGACGCTCGCATGGCACGCACTGCAGGCTGCCACCGCGGGACGGACGGCACCGGTGACGACAGAATAGGCAATGGAAGACGCGAATGTTCGGACACACGAATGAACCGGTAACGCTGACGCGCGACGTCAAGGCCGTCATTATCCCGGCGGGCGAGGAGCTGAACCTTCGCGAAGGCACCAGCGGATTCATAACGCAGGCGCTCGGCGGCAGCTTCACCGTTTACATTGAAGGCAACCTGTTTCGTGTGGCCGGCACGGATGCCGATGCGTTGGGCAAGGAACCGACCCCGCCGCCCGACGTGCCCGACAACCCCACGGACGCCGACATCGAGGCGGTCATCTGGGAGCAGCTGAAGACCTGCTATGACCCGGAGATACCGGTCAACATCGTCGACCTCGGGCTGATCTATCGCTGCGAGGTTTCGCCGCTCGGCAACGGCGAGCGCTCGGTCAGCGTGGACATGACGCTGACGGCGCCCGGCTGCGGCATGGGCGACATCCTCGTCGCCGATGCGCAGGAAAAGATTGCCGTCATTCCAACGGTTGCCGAGGTCAAGGTCGAACTCGTCTTCGACCCGCCGTGGAACCAGTCGATGATGTCCGATGAAGCCCGTTTGCAGGTTGGCTTGATGTAGCTCGCATGAAGACGCTGACGATCGTTCGACACGCAAAATCCAGCTGGGATGATCCCGGCCTGTCGGATCGCGAGCGGCCGCTGAACAAGCGCGGTGAACGCGACGCGCCAAAGATGGGCAAGCGTATGCACGAAGCCGGCATACGCCCGTCGCTGATCGTCAGCAGCCCGGCCGTCCGCGCATGGACGACGGCGCGCATCGTTGCCGGTGAGCTCGGCTATCCGCTCGAGTTTTTGCAACGCGAGAAGGACCTTTATCTCGCGTCACTGGATCGTATCCTCGACGTCATCGTCGCGCAGGACAACGGTTTCAACAACCTGATGATCGTCGGCCACAACCCGGGGCTGACCGATTTCGTCAACTACCTGCAGCCCGGTCTGACGAGCAACCTACCTACGGCTGGCGTCGTTTCGGTGTCGATCAACCAGGACGACTGGAATTTGTACGAACGCCCTGAGACCGAGCTGCTATTACACGATTATCCGAAGAAAAAACGGGGCAGGGCCGCGAAAAAGAAGAAGTAACAGTAGCGTGCGGGTAAACTCCGGGCGCACTCGCATCGGCCCAAATCTATAGAGCTACTTCGTACTTCTCGTTCATTGGCGGCAAACCGACGATTGCACGATCACGATTGATCGTCTCGAGCATGATAGCGCTGAGCTCCGCAAAACGAGGGTCGTCGGCCAACACAGCGAACTCCGGAACCACAACTTCAGGAATACCGGCGGTTGTCCATCCGTTCTTCGCGGCATCTTCGAGGTACTCGAACGCCCGGTCAATTTCGCCGAGGACCGCCAGTTCGACGGCGCGATTGCCGAAAAACACGAAATTGCTGATCCCCTGCTCGGAAAGGCGTCGCGCGTGCGCTTCGATGTAGAACGCTGCCTCGTCGAATCGTTCTTTGTTGCCGACTCGTTTGTAGGCGAAGGCGACGCTCGTCATTACCGCGTGTCCGAACTGTCCCCCGGGATTTTCGTCGGCGAAAATTGCCAGCGTCGGCCAGCGCTCTTCGAGAAAATCGATTAATTCCTCGCTACGTCCGGACCTGTTCAACAGGTAGAACAAATTTCCCGGATTGCCCGCCTTCGCCTGCTCGTAAGCCACGGAAAAGGCTTCTTCCTCGCGTCCCAGCTCATACAAAGCGCCGGGCTTCCAAAACAGCGAACCCTCGCCGAGAATACGCTCGAACTGCATCGTATTCTGTAGCCCCACACTCAACATGTTCTGTGCGAGCCCGCTCATCTCGCCAAATTCCTTTCGCAGCTCCATCTGCTTCAGACCTTCTCCAAAGCGGCCCGAGTAGTAGTAGTTGGTCGCGCGAGCCATCAACAGGTCGGGATTATCCGGATCGAATCTCTCGATGCGGTTAAGCATTGCCTCAGCTTTTTCCGTCTCTCCGAAATTGTTGAATGTCTGAATCGCGTTATTGAATGCAGGCCGATACAGCGGATCACGCTCCGCAATCTCAGTGAGAATCTCGAGCGATCCCCGGTAATCGCCGACGGCCTGCAACGCGATCTGCAGCCAGTTACTGGCGTCAATCAGGTTCGGGTTGATGGACAGCGCTTTCAAAAGGTGGTCTATGGCAACGTCGGCATCACCAGGCTTGTTCGTGTAGTAAAGCCCCAGTGCCGCCCAGCCCTCGGCCAACGAATCGTCTAGCTTCAGTGCCTGGTCGACAAAACGTTTTCCGCGCCGGTACGCCTCATCATCCGGTATCGAGCCGTACTGCTGTTCTGACAGCAGCATGGTCGCGATGCCGCGTTGCGCAAACACCGGCGCATAATTCGGGTCCAGTTGAATTGCGCGGTCGAGTTCCTCCACGGCTTTTTCGATTTCGGTTCCAACGCGTGTGTAAATGCGCTGCCTGGCCCGCAAATAGAGGTCGTACACCTTCGGTGTCGTGCGCTGTGATTCTCCGACGAGTTCGCCGGCCGGAAGTAACTGGTCTTTGAGTTGCCTCAGAATTTCCGTTGAGATCTCGTCCTGTATGGCAAACACGTCGGTTAATTCGCGGTCGTAGGTTTCCGACCAAAGGTGGAAGCCGTCCCTCACCTGAATCAACTGCGCTGTGATGCGTACCTGGTTACCGGCCTTCCTGACAGAACCTTCGAGAATGTGGCTGACACCGAGCGCGTCGCCGATGCGCCGCAGGTCGTCGTTCTGGCCCTTGAACGCGAACGACGATGTTCGGCCGGCGACTTTGAGCTGCTTCACGGAGGCCAGCGAGTTCAAAATTTCCTCGGTAATTCCGTCGGAGAAGAATTCCTGCTCCGGATCCGAACTCATGTTGACGAACGGCAACACCGCGACCGAGTGAACACCTTCGCCAACCGCCGCAACGGCACCACCGTCCTCCGTCGTCGTAATCTGTACTCCGCGATCGACGAGCAACAACAAAACCGCCGCAGCCAGGAATGCGATGATGATGTAATTGAGCTTGCGGCCGGTCAGGTGCGTGATCGAGCCGGCCTTGTCAACTTCCGACTGTCGCTTGATGCCCTCGGGTGTCAGTTCGAATGCCCACGAGAACACGATCACGGGAACGAGGCCTATGGCCAGCATGACCAGCACGAGCCGCGGGGCCCATTCAGGCAGCTCGAGAATCGGCACGACGACGTCCATGACCTGCAGCAGTACCCACGACGCGATGACGTAGGCAATCGTGACGCGAATGACGTTTCTACGCCCGAGTTCTGCGAACAATCCCACCGACGACTACCTCCCTGGCCGTTACTCGCTGTCGGGCACCTGCGCCCGGGCCCACCGCCGGGCCGGGCAGATAATAACAAGTTTAACGTGCGTCCGTGAGCCTAGCGGCCGAGGACGTACGCAAAATAGGCGACATAAAGCCCGATGAAAAGGATGCCGTGCGGGCGCCTTATCGCCGCGCCACGCGACGCGACCAGCGCGACGATGATCAGCGCGCTGGATGCGATGACCATGACGAGATCCACGTTGCTGACGAGTTCGAACGGCAGCTCGATGACGCTCGACGTCAGGCCGAGGATCCACAGCAGGTTGAAGATATTTGAGCCGACCACATTGCCGATGGCGATGTCGGTCTCCTTGCGATAGGCCGCGACAGCGGAGCCGACGAGTTCCGGCAACGAGGTGCCGATCGCGATGATGGTCAGGCCCACGACAGCATCGCTGACGCCACGCATTTCCGCGACCCCGAGAGCACCTACAACCACCCACTTGCCACCGAGGTAAAGGCCGGCGACGCCGACCGCGACGAACAACAGCGACCGGGGCACGGTACCTTGGGATTCGATTGCAAACGGATTATCGCCCGATGCTTTCGACGTTTTGTAGACGTACAGCATGAATAGCACGAAGAAGAACAGCAGTATCAGGCCGTCGACGC
>JBFIQH010000164.1:0-6786 GCA_041609735.1 Woeseiaceae bacterium
GACGTCTTCATCATCATGGCGCTGTCGATCTTTATCGGCGCGGCGCTGATGATCTGGCTGTCCGACGGCGTGGCATCGTTCCTCGAAAAGAACCGCATGTACGAAGTGTTGGGCCTGTTCATCCTGCTGATCGTCGGCATCATGCTGCTGAGCGAAGGCGGACATCTCGCACATTTGTCGCTGTTCGGCAGTCCAATCACGCCGATGACGAAGACGACGTTCTACTTTGTCATTTCGGTGCTGGTGCTGACGGACATCGTGCAGGCACGCTACCGCAAGAAATTATTGGCGCAGCGCGCCGCGGCCGAGGGTCGCGCAGCCTGAGCGAAAGCCGGCAACAGCGCATGCGGCTGAAGCCGCTCCTCCGCGTTGTTGCCGCGACGTTGCTGCCGGTTGATTCCGCCGCTGCTGCAGGAGGGCCTTGGGTCTCCCCTTTGGGGACAGGCCCGATTGCGCCTAATGCCGCTCCTCTGCCATAAATGTTTCGACCTCTTCCCGCGTCGGCAGCGACGGCTGTGCACCTCGCCGGGTCGCGGCCAGGCTGCCGGCGGCGCAGGCGAATGCCAGCGCATCGGCGTGCGGCATTTTCTCGACGAGCGCGACGGTCAGCGCCGCGGTGAACGCATCGCCGGCGCCGGTCGTATCGACGGCGTCGATTCGGTGTGCCTCAGACTTCGCGAGCAGCTTGCCGCCCTGATGCATCTCGGCGCCCCTGCTGCCGTGCGTCGTGACGACAAGACCCTTGCAGGCGGCCAGGCGGTCTCCGTACCACGCGGCCTCCGTCTCATTGACGACGACGACATCGGCACGCTCGATGATGTGCGGGTCGATGTCCCGGGCCGGCGCAAGATTGACACAGAATAGTCCGTCGAACCGATCGGCCGCCTCGGTGATGGTGTTGCCGGGCACCTCGAGCTGGCAGATTAGCGCGCCGGCTTTGGGTAATTCGATGTCGTCGACGGACAGTTTCGCGTTCGCGCCCGGCGCGACGACGATACAGTTCTCGCCGGTTTCCGCCACGGAAATCAGTGCGACGCCGGTCGGCGCCTCGGGATGCACGATCGCGCGCGACAGGTCGACGCCGGCCTCGTGCAGCATCTTGAGCGCTTCGCCGGCGGTGCTGTCGTCGCCGACGCAGGCAATCAGCGTGACGTGGGCACCGAGCCGACACGCCGCCAGGGCCTGGTTGGCGCCTTTGCCGCCCGGGAAGCGCGCCAGCGTGGCGCCGGTGACCGTTTCGCCCGGCGCCGGCAGCCGCGAGACATGCGCCGACAGGTCCAGGTTCACGGAGCCGATAACAAGTATGTCGGTCATGCGATGGTGTCCCCGAATCGCCCCAGCTGCGCGGTCAGCAGGTCATAGAAGCCGTCAGCATCGACATTGTAAATCCAGTTCGCGTTGACCGGGCGATTGGTGACGTGCCAGAAATCGACGGCGGTGTGACCCATCGTCAGCTCGGATTCCGTCTCGACGGAGATATTGCAGTCCTTGCCCTCGAACAGGCCGGGCTGCAGCAGGAACGCGACGGTGCACGGATCGTGCAGCGGGGCGCCCTCGGTACCGTACTTCACGGTGTCGTAGCGATGAAAAAAGCCGAGCATGCCGGCGGTCGCCTTAGCGACCGGGTTGCCCAGTGCCTCGATGCGCGTCACGCGCTCGCGGGTCGACAGCACCTTGTGCGTCACGTCGAGCCCCATGACCGTGATCGGCCGGCCACAGCGGAAGACGATATCGGCCGCGTGCGGGTCCACCTGGATATTGAACTCGGCCGACGGCGAGCGATTGCCGCCTTCGCGCATCGCGCCGCCCATCAGCACGATGTCTTTCACGTGGTCGACGATCGACGGCTCGCGTTCGATCGCGACACCGATATTCGTCAGCGGGCCGGTCGGCACGAGCGTGATCGGCTCGTCCTCAGCCTCCATCAGCGTCGTAATGATGAAATCGACCGCGTGTGCCGACTGCAGCGGCGTCTGCGGGTCGAAGATATCGATGCCGTCGATGCCGGTCTCGCCGTGAATGTACTCCGCCGTCATCGGCTCGCGCATCATCGGCCGCTCGCAGCCGGCATAGACCGGGATGTCGGTGCGGCCCGCGATGTCGCACATGATGCGGGCGTTGCGCTGCGTCAGCTCGAGCGGAACATTGCCGGCAACGGTGGTTATCGCGACAAGGTCGATCGCTTCCGGGGCCGACATGGCGAGGAACAACGCGACGGCATCGTCCTGCCCGGGGTCACAGTCGAGGATGATCCGGTGCTTTGCCACGCAATCGTTCAGAACGTCAGCAGCAGGCCTGCCAGCGCAGCGCTCATCAGGTTCGACAGCGATGCCGCCAAGACCGCTTTGAGGCCGAGTATGCCGATCAGGTCGCGCTTCTCCGGTACCAGCACACCGAGCCCGCCGAGCAGGATGGCGATCGACGACAGGTTCGCAAACCCGCACAACGAGAACGTCGTTATCGCGATCGTGCGCGGGCTCATGCCGGCCAGGTAATCGTTGAGGTGCGAGAACGCGACGAACTCGTTCAGGATTAGCTTCTCGCCAAACAGCGCGCCGGCTGCCTCAGCCTCCTCCCATGGCACGCTGAGCAGGAACATCAGCGGCTGGAACAGCTTGCCGAGCAGGAACTGCAGCGTGATGCCGTCGATACCGACCAGGCTGAATAGCCCGCCGACGAGTCCGTTGAACAACGCGATCAGTGCGACGAACGCGATCAGCATTGCGCCGATGTTGGCCGCCAGCCGCAGGCCATCCGTTGTGCCCGTTGCTGCCGCGAGTATCACGTTGCGATGCTGGCTGCGTTCCATCACGAGCTTTTCCGGCTTGCTGGCTTTGACGATTTCTTCGTCCGGCATGACGATCTTCGCCATCAGCAGCCCGCCCGGCGCAGCCATAAACGCGGCCGCCAGCAGGTACTTGAGCTCCGCGCCCATCAGCACATAGCCGGCCAGCACGGTACCGGCGATCGACGCCAGACCCGACACCATGACCGCGAACATCTGCGGCTCGGTCAGGTTTTTAAGATAGGGCCGCACCGCCAGTGGTGCCTCGGTCTGGCCGACGAAGACATTCGCTGCCGCATTCATCGATTCGACGGCGCCGGTGCCGATGACCTTGTGCAGGAACCCGCCGACCAGCTTGACCACCCACTCCATGATCCTCAGGTGGTACATGACCGACATCAGCGCCGAGAAAAAGATGATGATCGGCAGCACGTTGATCGCAAAGCTGAAGCCGACGATGCTGGTGTCAGCCAATGGGCCGAACACCATGTCGATGCCGGCCTTCGAATAGCCGATGACCTTGAGAACGCCGGTGCTGATCGTATCGATCATGCGCCGGCCGCCGTCGAAGTAAAGGACGAACCCGGCGATCGCGACCTGGAGCGCAAATGCGGCGCCGACGATGCGCAGGTTGATGGCCCTGCGGTTGCTGGAGAACGCGAACGCGATGCCCAGTATCGCAAGGACCCCGACGAGCCCGATCAGATTGGCCGGCATGGTTCCCCCTTACTTATTCGTTATTTTTTTACTGCAGCTAGGATACCGCATTCGGGCTGCTCAACCGGTCAATATCTCGCAGACGACAGGGCCCGGATGCGGTTTATCGTCACCAATCGTGCAGGCTTTGAGCAGCTGTTGTTCCGCGCGGGCGGCGGCATCTTCCGTCGCCGCGTGGACGACGGCCAGTGGCCTGCTGCTGTCGAGTTTCGTGCCGATCGACGCCAGCGACGTCAGCCCGACCGACAGGTCGAGATCTTCACCAACCTTCTGGCGGCCGCCGCCGAGCTGGATGATCGCGGTGCCGATGGCGCGGGTATCAACAGCCTGCAGGTAGCCGTTCGAGTGAACCTCCCGTGTCACCGGCGCAACCGGCAGGTATTTTGCGTAATTGTCGACAAAGTCGGCCGGCCCGCCCATCTCGGCGCACATGCGGCCGAAGGCTTCCGCCGCGTCGCCGCTGGTAACGGCCTGTTCGCAATGCGCCATCGCCTTGTCGCGGTCGCTTTCGAGCCCGGTCGCGACCAGCATTTCGGCGGTCAGCCCGATGACGACGGCATCCAGCCGGCTTTCGCGTTCTTCGTTTCGCAGGTAGCGCATCGATTCGGCAATCTCAACGGCGTTGCCGGCGGTCGTGCCCAACACCTCGTTCATGTCGGTGATCAGCGCATGGGTTTTTAGGCCCGCTTTGGCGGCGGTTCTGATAATGCTGTCGGCAAGCTCGCGGGCCTTATCGATTGTCGTCATGAACGCACCGCTGCCGACCTTGACGTCCATGACAAGGGCTTCGAGGCCGGCCGCGATTTTCTTCGACAAGATGGATGACGTAATCAGCGGGATCGATTCGACAGTGCCCGTGACGTCTCGAATCGCGTAAAAGCGCCGGTCCGCCGGCGCCAGGTCCGCCGTCTGGCCGATGATCGCGCAGCCGGCGGTCTTCACGACTCGCCGGAACATGTCGAAGTCCGGTATCGAGCGGTACCCCGGAATGCTTTCCACCTTGTCGGTCGTGCCGCCGGTGTGCCCGAGCCCGCGTCCTGTAATCATCGGCACGTAGCAGCCGCGAGCGGCCGCGAGCGGTGCCAGCAGGAAACTGACCTTGTCGCCGACGCCGCCGGTCGAATGCTTGTCGACGACCGGCCCGTCGAGCTCCTCCTGGCTCCAGTCGAGCACGGTGCCCGATCGCGCCATTGCCAGCGTCAACGTGCCGGCTTCCTCGAACGTCATGCCGTTCAGGAATATGGCCATCGCCAGCGCGGACACCTGTTCGGCCGGCAGGCTCTCATCATTGAGGCCGGCAACGAAAAACTCGATCTGCTCGTCGCTGAGCGCGCCGCCGTCGCGCTTCGCGCGGATCACGTCGGTAAACAGCATCAGGCGTCGAACCCGCGGAGCGGCAGGTCGGCGCCGCGCTGCAGCCAGTTGTTCGCCGGGTAGTGACTCTGCTGGTCGATGACGTGCAGCGTGTAAGCGTGCCTCGATGTATCCGAGCGGTTCGGCCCGCTCATGTGCGGCGCACGGCCGTTGAAGATCACCAGCGTCCCGGCCGGCGCCTCGGCGGGCAGGCGACGTTCCTCGGGCCACGGGGAATCGTCCAGCACTTCGGTCACCAGCCGGCCATCGCCCTTGCGGTAATTGCGGGCTTTTAAGGGCCCCCTGTGCGCACCCGGTATGAAATGCATGCAACCATTGTCAATGGTCGCATCCTCGATCGCGAACCAGAAACCGACGCAGGACTCCGGCTCCGTATACAGGTAGGTCGAATCCTGGTGACAGACGACTTCGCCGCCGATTTTCGGCGGCTTGAAGATATACATCGACTGGATGATGCCGGGGTCCTCAAAGCCGAGACTTTTTACGGTCGCCGCCAGCTTCGGCGTATGCGAGAAGCGGTCGAACACCGGGTCGAGGTCGTGCATCGCGTGGCCCATCTTGTTGAGGCTGTCGTGCTTCGACTGGCGCAGCTGGCCGTTTGCGTCGAAGGCATCGTCCTCGAGGAAAAAGCGGATTTTATCGCCGGAGCCGATGAAATAGTCGTCGTCGAGCTGCGTCTGCTTCGTCGTCGAAAATACGCTCTTGACCGTGGCGGGGTCGAAGTCGTCGACCAGCGCCAGCGCGCGCCGACGCAGTTCGTTGCAGGCCGTAACGGGACAATAGTCCCGCAAAATGACGACGCCGGCCTCGTCGAACGCCGCGCGCATCGCGGCATCCAGCTGGCCGTCGGCCGGTGCATCGAACACCGGCAGCGCGTCCTGATACTTGGTTGGTTTATTCATTCTGACCTGTTGTAACGGTACCGATAGACGATGACAAATCACCGGATTTGATTTAACGTCATTGTATGGCGAGATAACACTGTTTCGGCAGTGTTTCTCCCGAAAAACATTCCAAGGGGGAATACACATGAAAATCAATCACGCGTCCATGCTGGCGCTGATATCAACGGCCGCCCTGCTGCCGGTCACGGCCGGTGCCCAGCTGGCCGAAGCCCTGATCGAGGAAATCACCGTCACGGCAGCCAAGCGCGAACAAAGCATCTACGAAGTTCCGATTGCCGTCAGCGCCTTCGAGGGCGACAAGCTGGCTGAGCAGGGCATCATCGACATCGTCGATATCGGCAAGTTCGTGCCGAACCTCAACATCACGCAGTTCTCGGCCGGGCACGTGTCGTCCGCAAACCCGTTCATTCGCGGCATTGGCCTGCAGGACCACCTGATCACAACGGATCCGGGCGTATCGGTCTACGTCGACGGCGTTTATCTGGGCCGCCAGGTCGGTCAGAACTGGAACCTGACGAACCTCGAGCGCATCGAGGTGCTGCGCGGTCCGCAGGGCACGCTGTACGGCCGCAACTCGATCGGTGGCGCAATTAACCTGATCACGAAGACGCCGGGCGCGGACCCGGGCGCGACGGTCAGCGTCGAGTACGGCAGCCGCGACCGCCTGAACGGCGACTTCTACGCGGACGCGGAGCTGGGCAAGAACGTTGCCGTTTCGATGACCGGTGGCTTCAAGAACCGTGGCGGCATTGGCGACTTCGTCAACCTGCCGAATGCGGGCCTGGAAGTGGGCGAGACCAAGGAAGTGTTCGGCCGCGTCGCGCTGCGGTTTACGCTGTCGCCGGACGCAACGCTGACGCTCGCTGCCGATGCGAACGACGGTGAAGGCGGACTGCGCCCGTATACGACGTTGATCGACGAGCTCGGTGCAGAGTGTCGCGCGACCGAGCCGGACCCGACCGTCTGCGAGGGTCCGGGCAATGCCAACGGCGCCGTCTACGATAA
>JBFIQH010000165.1:0-6696 GCA_041609735.1 Woeseiaceae bacterium
CCGCTGGAGACCATGACGTACTCGTCAGCATCCGCGTAGTCGTTCGCATGTGCGACGGAAATTGAATACAGCGGGAAGCCGACGGCACCCCAAGCCGCGCCGAGAACGTTGACCAGCAGGAAGCTCATCTCGGAACCGGCCATGACGATGACGGCCGAAATTCCGATCCCGAAAATCGACGCGGCAAGAATGACGCGCCGTCGCCCCCAGCGGTCCGACAGGAAACCGAGTGGCCACTGTGCCAATGCTCCGCCGGCGACAGCCGACGTCATGAACCAGGCAGCAAGCGCCGGGTCGCCGGAGACCCCGGCGATAAAGACCGGCGCCATCGCCCAGAAGGTGCCGTTCGACAACCCGGTCGCGAGGCAGCCGATGCTCCCGGAAGGCGAGATCCGAAACAGCCGCCGCAGGTCGGCCTTGACCGCCTGCGGCATATCGGGCGACGGTGACGTCGATAACGCGACCGGTATCGCACCGAGGGAGACCAGGACCGAGGCAATCAGGAACAGCTCCAGGCCCCGCGGGTCGTACAGCAGCGTCATCATCTGCCCGCCGGCCAGCACGGTCAGCGTAATCATTACGTAGGTTGAGAAGATGATGCCGCGATTCTCGTTCGTCGCGCGCTCGTTTAGCCAGCTCTCGATGACGACATACAGGACGGCGAAGCAAAATCCGGTCAAGGCTCGGAACAAACCCCAGACGACGGGATGCAGAATCAGGCCGTGCAGCAGCGGGACCGCGGATGCGAGCGATGCCATCGCCAGGAAAACCCGCACATGGCCAACGCGTTTCAGCAATTCTCCGCCGCGCAGGCACCCGAGCGTGAAGCCGAGGAAGTACGCGGCACCCATGATGCCGATCGCAACGGTCGGAAAGTTTTCCAGCGACGCACGAACCGGCAGCAGAGTACCCTGCAAACCCTGGCCAGTAAGCAAGATGGAAACGCCGATCAGGAGCGCCGCAACCGGTGCCAGTGCATGTCTCATAGTATCGGGTCGGGTCGGCTTCGGCGGGCTACCACTTGCCGTCGATATCGCCGACGCGCTCGTACGCTTCCCCGATCAATACGCCGAGTTCGCGTTCTTCGCCTGCGCCCAGATGTATGCCCGGGCGCCCATGGGCGAATCGGTAGTTGCAGACAATGACGACGTCACCGACACGCCAGTCCACCGCCATGCCAAAGCGGTCGTAGATATCCACGAACAGCTTTTTCTCGTCCCGGGTCATCTCGGTGTCGTCACCAAACGTCAACGCGAGCGGCCGCTCATCGTAGGGCAGGTGCATGACGTTCGGCCACGAATCGAACCACATCCCGTCATCGGCGACGCTGCTGTACAGGACGTTACGATCCAGTTTCGGGTAATACTCGAATGCGGACACGTAATAGCGTGTCTTCAGCAGGCGGTTCGGACCCCACTCGACTTCCAGGCCGCGCGACTGCGCTTTACGCACGGCCTCATCAGGGTCGTCCGTCAGCATCGATTTCTGCCAGTGGTTGTAGACGCCAACAGGCTCACGGTTCTTGAAATACTCGCGATCGGTCAGGTTGCGGTGGTAGCAAATACCGAGTTCTTTCAGTTTCTGACCGAGTTCGGTGGCAAGAATCGCGTCTGTTGCCTTGAGGCTGTCAGAAACAAACGTTGCACCGCGGCCCGCGAGCGCCTTGTGGCCGAGGAAAGCCAGCATGCGCGTGCTGTGCGAAATATAGGCCATTTCGTGGTGATAGTGCAGCCAGGCCGTTAATGGCGCGCCAACTTCGTAAACATTGGGCTCAAGATCATCGCGCGGGTTGGCGCCGCCCTCATAGCGCATTTCGTTTTCGACAACGAGCTTTGCAAACCGGCGCATGTCCTGCAGGCGCGTCAGCCCCGTGTTTTGCAGCCAGACGAGTCCGACATCGTCGAACATCCTGTTCATACGCTGAGCGAGTTCGGAATTTGGACGCAGATCATCGTCGTCCATCCGGTAGGCAGCCGCATCGATCGTGTACGCGTCGGCAGGCAATACCTCGCCGCCGTTCGACCATCGGGGCTCGATAACGTCGGGCAGGGGATTCAGGCGATCGGACGCGGTATTCATGGCCGGATCTTAGCATGCTGAAGCGTTGCGACTGCCAGCCCGAAAGCGACAAAAGCTCGCGGACCTACGACATTCGTATCGGCTGAAACCGAACATTCTTGACGCATTTCGACGGCAGCGCACGGCGAATGTGCGCAAAGTCTCAGTTTGGTCCGAAACCCACTATTCATGCGGTCTCACGCACACCGAGGCCTAAAGATAGCGGGCCCCAGACCGATAAATTTGGTACCTGGGGCAGCTAAGGCCAAGGCCAGCACATGTTTCGACCATTCAAACGAGCGTTGTCGAGGAACATCCGCGCGGGCGTCATGAAAGACGGATCGCGCATCGAACTCGCCGTGGTTCGTCGCCACGGTGACGGCACGCTGAGCATCGATGCTGATAACGTCGAGAGCGACCGCGAGGATATCGACTGGGCGCGCGACTCGCATGCCGGAATCGACCGCGAGGACCTGCACAACGCACGCGTGTCGACGGTACTGCCCTCGGACTCCTACTCGATGCAGCTGGTCGAGGCACCGGACGTGCCGGCCGCCGAACTCCGGGACGCCGTGCGCTGGCGTATCCAGAACCTGATCGAGTTCCCGATCAGCGAAGCGGCCGTCGAGGTTTTTGAGATGCCCGCGCAGCGTCACTCGAGTGGCCGCTCGATGCTGCACGCGGTCGTGGCGCATCGTGACGAAATTATCAAACAGATCGAGCGCATCCGCAGGGCGCACCTGAATCTCGAGGTCATCGACATACCCGAGCTGTGCGTGCGCAACATCGCGGTGCGCCTGCCGCAGGACGCCGATGGCGTGGCGTTCCTGCACTTCACCGACGACTGTGGCTACCTGACGATTACGCGCCAGGGAGTGCTCTACATGATTCGCCGCATCGAGACACGCCGCGGTGAGCTCGCCGACGCGCCGGACGATGTCTTCTCTCTGCTGGAGCGTTCGGCAGGCGTTGCACTCGAAGTCCAGCGCTCGCTGGATTTCTACGAGAGCCATTACGACTGTCCGCCGGTCAATGAACTGGTGCTCGGCCCTGGCCCGAATCTCGATACGCACGCGTCGACGCTGGCCGAAAACCTCGGCATCAGCGTCAGCCGCCTGAACCTCGACGACCTGTTCACGGTCGGTACCGAGATCCGTGCGGACGTGCAAAGCGACTGCCTGCTGGCGATCGGAGCGGCGCTGCGCAGCGATGACAAACCTGCGGTGGCGGCATGATGGACCAACAGATCAATCTGTACACGGCGGAATTCCGCCCGGAAACGAATGCGTTCCAGTCGATGTTCATGTTCCAGGCGGCCGGCATCCTCGTACTTGCGCTGGTGTGCATCACGCTGTTCGCGCGCCACGAGGTATCGGGTGTCGATCAGGAAATCGAGCAGGTTGCGCAACAGGAGTCGGCGGCCATCGAACGCCTGCAATCCGTCGGACCGCTGATCGCGTCGATGACCGGCGAGCGGACCTGGGCCGAACAGCTCGCCGACGCGACGCGGACGCTGGCCGAGCGCCAGGCGGTGCTGAACCTTATCCGCAGCACGACGCTGGGCAATACTGACGGGTTCTCCAGCCAGCTGTATGCGCTGGCGCGGCAGGACGTCGACGGCATCTGGCTGACGCGCATCAAGCTCGCCGGGGATATGCAGTCGACACGAATCGAAGGTCGCGCCTTCAGGGCCGAGCTCATACCCGCCTATGTCCAGCACCTGACTGACGAAGTGGCGTTCTCCAACCTCAGGTTTCACCGTTTCCAGATCGACAGCCCGCTCGATGAGAGTAATTCGGCATTGACGTTCTCAATGGATAGCCAGGTTCTCGTCGCACGTGAACGGGGAAGCGGCACATGAGCTCGGTCGCCGACCTGAAGGCGTGGGCGAAGCCCCTGCTGCAACGAATCGACAAGCTGTCGCGCCGCGAGCGACTGCTGGTCATGGTGACGATGCTGACCGTTATCGCCGGTCTTTGGCAGGGCCTCGTCATGGTGCCGCTCGAACATCGGGCGGACGCGAGCCGCATCGAACTCGAATCGCTGCGTGAGCGCACCGACAAGGCTAACCAAAGCCTGCAGGAGCAGATCCTGCAGCTCGCCGGGGCCGGTAGCGAAGAGCGCGTGCAGGCGGCGCTCGTGCGCCAGCGCATCGAACAGATCAATGCGGAACTCGGCAACTACGCGGCTGAACTGATTGATCCGTCAGAAATGGCGCTCGTTCTCGAACAGCTGCTGCGTGAGCAGACGCGGCTTTCGCTCGTCAGCATTCGCAACTCGACGCCCGAGCTGCTGGCCGCCGACCTCGAAGGCGCCGGCGCGAGTTTTTACCGCCACGGGCTCGAGATCGAACTCGAGGGCAGCTACGCCGATTGCTTGCGTTATCTCGCCGAGATCGAGCGACTGCCGTGGCGCCTCTACTGGCAGGTCCTGGATATCGAGGCCATCGACTACCCGCGAAATCGGGTCAGGCTCGAGGTCAGCACGCTGTCGTTGAACGAGGAGTGGATCGGTGCATAGGCAAGTTTCAGCAACGGTAATGGCGGCGCTGATCGCGCTGACCGCCAGCCCCGCGGTGCAGACCGCGGAAATCGCGTCCGACCCGATGCGCCCGGACACGTTACGGAATATCTCCGCGATCGCACCGGAACGGTACCTGGTCAACGCGATCATCGTCTCGGACGAGCGCCGCATCGCAATCGTCAATGGCCAGCGTGTCGGCGTCGGCGAAACGATTGGCGAGGCTACCGTGGTTTCGATCAGCAAGGCCGAAGTCATCCTCGACGTCAACGGCAGCCGGCAGTCGCTGCGTGTCAAGCAAGGTGCGGTGCAATGAATTCAAAAGGTGGAAAGTTGATGTTACGAGCAATTGCAGTTCCTGCATTGGCCGCGCTCGCCCTGTCGGGCTGTGCGGCTATTCTTCCGGCTAACGACGAGCGACCCGCGCGCGGCGAGGCAACGCGCGGCAACATCGAGCAGGCGCTCGAAGCTGCAGCCGCGGCGCCGCCGCGACAAGCGAAGGTTCCAGAAGCGCCAGCACCGGAACCGGCGGTAGCGAATGACGTTGTCGAGGAGCGCTTCAATATCAATACCGAGGCGACGCCGGCGAAGGCCTTTTTCATGGCTCTCGTCGACGAGACGCCGTATAACATCGTCGTGCATCCGGATGTCGACGGCGCGATCTCGCTGATGCTGAAGAACGTCACCGTGGCCGAGGTGCTCGACGTCGTCAGCGAGGTCTACGGCTACCACTACCGACGCAACCCGGCCGGCTATATCGTTTTTCCGGCGACGCTGCAGAGCCGCATCTTCCAGATCAACTACCTGAATCTCGAGCGTTCCGGCACGTCGCGTACGCGCGTCAGTTCCGGACAGGTCAGCGAAGGCAGCCGCAGCGGACGCAGCTCATCGGGCGTGTCGAACGGTATCGTGCCACTGGCGACCGGTGGCAACAGCGATTCTCGCGAACTCAGCGGCTCGCGCATCGAGACCAATTACAAGGCCGACTTCTGGACCGAACTGCAGGAGACGTTGCTGGAAATGATCGGCGACGCGCCGGGTCACCAGGTCATCGTCAACTCGCAGACCGGCGTCATCGTCGTGCGCGCAATGCCCGAAAAGCTGCGCAATATCGACGAGTACCTCGTGACGATCCAGAACATCGCGCAGCGCCAGGTCGTGCTCGAGGCGAAGATCGTCGAGGTGCAGCTAAACGACAACTACCGGGCCGGCATCAACTGGGTTGCCGTGGCGCAGAACAGCAGTGGTGATACCCATACCTTCGGCCAGCTGGCACCGCCACCGGGATACAGCGGCGACCCCGGGAACCTGGGCGGCGACCCGATTACCGTGTCGCCGGGAACGCAGACGACCGGTTTCGAGACCGCGACGCTCGGCGGGGCGTTCACAATGGCTTTCGACATCGGCGACTTCAACGCGTTTCTGGAACTGCTGGAGCAGCAGGGCGAGACGCGTGTCCTGTCGAGCCCGCGCGTATCGACGCTGAACAACCAGAAAGCCATCATCAAGGCCGGCACCGACGAATTTTTTGTTACCGACATCGCGAGCAATACGATCACCGGCACCTCGTCGACGACGTCACGGGACGTTACCTTGACGCCATTCTTTTCCGGCATCGCGCTCGACGTGACGCCGCAGATTAGCGACGACAACCAGGTCACGCTGCACATCCACCCGACCGTCAGCGAGGTCACCGACCAGCAGAAGATCCTGACCGTCTCGGGCGAGACCGATACGCTGCCGCTGGCGTTCAGCCAGATTCGAGAATCGGACAGCATCGTCAAAGCGCGCAGCGGCCAGATCATCGTCATCGGCGGGCTGATGCAGAACTCCAGCAGCGACGAAGACTTTGCGACGCCGCTGCTCGGCAAGATTCCCGGCGTCGGCAGGCTCTTCAAGAGCACGCGCGCTGTCGAGCAGAAGACCGAGCTCGTGATCCTGCTGAAGCCGATCGTCGTCGACAGCGACGACGTGTGGACCAATCTTGCGGACGAGTCGCTCCAGCGCATGCGGCTCAACGGCGGCTGGTAATCAGGTCGGCACCGTGAAATCGACGACCAAGATCGCAGCACTGAATGCGCGCAAGCGCTTGCGCCTCGGCGAGCTGCTGCTCGATGC
>JBFIQH010000166.1:0-6687 GCA_041609735.1 Woeseiaceae bacterium
GAACGCGGTGCCGATCGAGCTCGGCGATACGCCGTTTCATCCCCAGGAACGTTACCAGTGCGGGCCGGCGGCATTGATGACCGTACTCGAAGCGAGCGGTGCCGATGCGACGATGCAGGACCTCGTCGACAGGGTTTACCTGCCCGGGCGCGAGGGTAGTCTGCAGGTCGAGATGCTGGCTGCGACGCGGACGTCCGGCCGCATCCCGTACCGGCTTGACGGCACGCTGTCCGCGTTGTTGGCGGAATTGCATCGAGGTCGCCCGATCGTCGTGCTGCAGAATCTCGGTGTTGCCGCATTCCCGCGCTGGCACTACGCGGTGGTCGTCGGGATCGATCCGGAGAACAAAGAAGTCATCCTGCGTTCCGGTACCGACCGGCGCCGAGTGACGCCACTTCGAACATTTCTCAATACCTGGCGACGCAGCGACTACTGGGCGTTTGTCGCACTGTCGCCTGAACAGCTGCCGGCAAACCCGGATCGCAACCGCTACCTGGCTGCGATCGCGTCACTGGAGAACGCCGGCAGGCTCGAGGAGGCGGCGACGGCGTGGCAAACAGCCATGACGGCTTGGCCGAATGACAGCGCAGCGCTTTTCGGCACCGCGAACATCGCCCTGACGATGCAGCGGTACGAACTGGCAACGAGCTTGTACAGGCAGTTGCTGTCAGTTGACGAAACGCTGCTGGCGGCCCGGAATAACCTGGCGCTTGCGCTGGCGCGACAAGGACTCTTCACCGCGGCACTTGCCGAGATCGACAAGGCAATTGCCGATGCCGGGGAATCACCGCTCAGATCGGAACTTCTCGACACGCGCCGGGAAATCCTCGAGTAGCTTGCCGGAAAGATTCAGGAGCGTGACCGGCGGCCGAACCGGGCTAGCGAAAAAACTTCGACGCAAGTCCACGAAGACCTTTCACGCCGCCGACTGAATCCAGCAGGCTGCCGCCGCTGCTGCTCTTGTCGATCAGCTCCGGCATGATTTCTGAGAGCTTGCCGCTGGCTTCCTCGGTGCCGATGCCGAGCTTCTTTGCAAAAGACTCGATCTTGTCGATGCCGATGGCATCCTGCACCTGGGAGGGCGAAATCGATTCGTTTGCGCCGTCGCCCAACCACGATCTGGCCTTGCTTGCGAGATCACCGCCGGAATTTGTGAACTTGCCCACGATGTCGCCAAGATCGAAACTCTTGTCGCCATCGACCAGCTCATCAAGCGCTGATCCCGCCTCCGATGAGTTATTTGCGCCACCAATCTTGCTCATGACAATCTGAGCTGCAAGGTCTTTGAAATTCATTATTGCTGCACCCTTTAACGTTAGTAACAAGCCGGACGGCAGTTTACCGCAGCGGCCGGTCGAGCATTGTCAACGATTGTGTCCGGCCCGCCGGTCACGAAAGACACAATTGTTCACCGTTCAGCGATATCGGCGAACCGCACCCGGAACTACACTACGGTACATGATGAGTTGAATGATCGAATTCATCTGACGAGCGACAGTCGGAAACAGTTGCGACGCATACACTTGAAACTGGAGGCGTCCCATGGTCGAGCTGGTAGTAGCAATCTCAATTCTGTTCGTGCTCAGCGTCGGTTTGACGGCGGCCTGGTGGATGTGGCTATCCAGGACTATTACCCAAAAGATCGACGACGCGTCGCGCCGGCTCAAGATCGAGCTTATCGACAACCAGTCTTCGAACCTCGATCGACTCGTGTCACAGTTGAAACAGCTTCCGAAACCAGTCGAGCTGGACATCGCACCCCTTGCGGAACGGATGTTGAAACTGGAGAAGGCGGTTGCAGAAAATGCTCGGCTGGCTGCCGATCACCAAAATGGCGTGCAGCGGAAGCTTGACAAATTGGCGGAGTCCATCGAACACATTCCGTATCCGTTGGGCCCGAAGCCCGTGAACCTTGCGCCGGTTTATGATCGCTTCCAGTCGATCGACGCACAGCTGGCGTCGCTAGGAAAGATGATCGATCGCGCAACACTCGGAAATCCGTAGCCGGGCCGATAAACAAACGACAAAACCAATGAGAATCGCAAGAACGCAATCCGGCAAGGGACGCCGGGCGTACCGGGGCGCTTCAATGTCCCCCAATTGAAGCGCCCCTTTTTGCAGATCACCGCCGAATGTAAACAACTGTCAACTCTGCGCTCCGCATGTTGTTGCGGCATCGGGCACCCGACACAATGGCAGCACATCAAAGGTAAACGGCGAAACGCGTCGATCACAGAGCGCGCAGTCGACAAATTCAGGAGCGGAGAATGAGTGTTGCGAAGGTAACTGAGATTTCGGCAACTTCGAAAAAAAGTTTCGAGCACGCGATCAATGAAGGCCTGGCACGCGCCAACGATACGATCGATCACATCGAGGGTGCCTGGGTAAAGGACATGAAGGTGAGCGTCAAGAACGGCAAGGTTGACACGTACCGCGTCAACCTGAAGCTGACGTTCGTACTTCGCTAGAGCAGCGCGTTCCCTATTGCACTCGAAAAGTGCTGCACACTCGGCCGGGCGGCTTGCCGCCCGGCCAGTTTTCAGAACGTTTCGGCGAAGCGCGCAACATTAAACGATCAATCAGACTTAACGGAGTCAGGACGATGGCAAAAAGCATTGAAAAAATCGAAGGTATCGGGCCCAAGCTCGGACAAGCGCTGCGCAACGCTGGCATCAGGACAGTGAATGACCTGCTCGAGGCGGGTGCAGAAAAGCGCTCGCGGACAGCACTGGCCACAAAGACGGGCATCAGCGAGGCGCGCCTGCTGAAGTGCGTCAACATGGCCGATCTGTTCCGGATCAACGGCGTCGCCAGCCAGTATGCAGAGCTGCTCGAGTGTGCGGGCGTCGATACCGTCAAGGAACTCAAGCACCGCAACGCCGAGAACCTTGCCGCGAAGATGGCCGAGGTTAATGGTGAAAAGCGCCTTGTGCGCCGTCCGCCGTCTGCGACGGTTGTCAATGACTGGATTTCGCAAGCACAGAAGTTACCGGCGAAGGTTTCGCACTAACAAGATTTCATACAGACACACGGCCGAACCGCCAAGCGCTCGGCCAGCCAATTACCGGGCCATGAGCTTGTCACGGGTTCGCACGGATGCAAATATGAAGATCATGGGTAACGATTCAGGTAAACCGATCGATATTTCTGATCCTTTTGCACGTCAACTCATGGCCCGGTATCTCGAACGGCGCGGCTCCGACGTCGACAATCTGCGTGACGCACTCGATGCCACGAACTTCGAGACCATCCGGGTAACCGGGCATAATCTCTTCGGGTCCGGGTCCGCCTACGGGCTCGACGAGATTTCCCGACTGGGAGAGAAGATCGAGAGAGCCGCGGAACAGCGGGATGCTGCCGGGCTCGAAGCCCTGATCAGCGACCTGGAGGTCTTTCTCGGCGCCCTGAAAATCCGTTGAATCCAGCCGCAGACAGTCGTCATGGGCGGACGACTTGAAATAATACGGCGATTTTTCCGACACTTAGCCGCCGAAAGTCTATAATCGGGCGGCGCGACAACACCTAATTAACAAGCGCCAAAACCCGCCTGCCTGGGCCTGTCCCGTTCAACACTGGGAGGACAGTTGCGAATAGCAGTTCTTGAAGACGATCCTGACCAGTCCGAGCTGGTTCGTGCATGGCTGACGGCGGCCGGGCACACGGTGTCCTGCAGTGGTGACGCTGCGACATTCCTGCGTTCGGTGAGGCGAGACAGCTACGACATGTATGTGCTCGACTGGGTGCTGCCCGACCTGAGCGGGATCGAGGTGCTGAAAAAGCTGCGCAAGGAAATCGGCGACTTCACGCCGACCGTCATCGCGACTACGAAGGATGAGGAACGCAGCATCGTCACCGGACTCGAGGCGGGCGCCGACGACTACCTCGTCAAGCCGATACGCAGGGCGGAACTCGTTGCGCGTATCGCTGCGATCGTTCGGCGTGCGGCAGGGGGTAAGGATGATGACGATCGCGTCGATGCGTCACCCTATGAACTGGATCCGGCGACCAGCACGGCGCGCTTGAACGGATCGGACATCAAGCTGACGAACCGTGAATTCGAGCTTGCCGTTTTCCTGTTCAGGAATGCCGGCAAGATGCTGTCGCGCTCGCACATTCTCGAGGCCATATGGGGCATCGAGAATTCGGCGGTATCGACACGCACGGTGGACACGCATATCAGTCGGTTGCGGCGTAAACTGAAACTGGGACCCGAAAACGGCTGGAAACTGACCTCGGTATATCAACACGGTTACAGAATCGAACAGGTAGGAACCGCCGACGCCCCGACGTCGGCTTGAAACGGAAAAAGGCACGCTTATGGCAAAAAAACAAACTCAATCCCAGGCGGGTGTCGCGAGTGGCGACATCGATGGCAACGTCGACAAGATTCGCGAGATCCTGTTCGGCGGGCAGATGCGCGACTACGAACAGCGCTTCGCCGATCTCGAGAAGCGACTGACGAAAAATATCGAGCAGTTGTCTACCGCATTCGAGAAACGTGTCGAGCAGCTGAATGCCTATACCCGTCGCGAGGTCGACAAGCTGAACGACCAGGTAAAGGCCGAGCGTAAGGCGCGCCTCGACGAGGGCAAGCAAGGCTCGAAGGACATCAAGGAACTTGCCGAGCAGGTCGAATCCTGGTGTGCGGAGCTTGAAGATCAGATCGAAAACGAGTCGCGTGAGCTGCGGGGGATCCTGCAGGAGCAAGGCGACGAAATGGCCGGACTGATCCAGGACACCTATGAAGAGCTAAACAAGAGTATTGCGGCAGAAACCCGCCAGCTTGGCGATGCAAAAGTTGCACGCGAAGATCTCGCGGCACTGCTGACCGAAGTGGCGATGCGCCTGAAGAAAGACTTCAAGCTGCCGCAGGGCTGACCGGGATTCATTCCGTTGCCGGTTGACCGGGTAATTGCCAGAACATGAGTGACCTCGACGAACTGAAAAACCTGTTGTTCGGCGCCGAAAAACGGGCGCTGGATACGATTGCGGCGCGTGTCGAAAGCCGAGAAGTCCGTTCTGCCGATGTTGCCGACGTCTTGCCGGAAGCGATTCATCAGAGCCACCGCAAGAATGGCGAGCTCGTCGAGTCGCTGACAGAGCCCGTCGGGGAATGCCTCAAAAATGCGTTCCGTAACGATCCCGAGACCTACGGCGATGCGCTGTACCCGGTCATGGGGCCGGCAATTCGCAAGTCGATCATGCACGCATTGCGTGGCTTCGCGCAGCAGATCAACGAGGCCGTGGAGCACAGCATCAGTCCGAAGGGACTTAAGTGGCGTCTGCAAGCGTCTCGTGCCGGCATTCCGTTCGGTGAATTCGTTTTGCAGAAGACACTGCTCTATCGCGTCGAACAGGCCTACCTGATCAGCCGCGAAAACGGCCTGTTGATGAGCCACGTGCATCACGAGGCGTCGAAGATCAAGGACAGCGACGCGGTGTCGGCGATGTTTACGGCCATCCAGGACTTCGTCAAGGAATCGTTCTCGCCGGATCGCACCGGGAGGCTTGAATCGGCCGACATGGGGGATTTTACGCTGTGGGCGGTGCACGGCCCGCATGCATTGCTGGTCTGCGTCATTCGCGGCATTCCGCCTCGCAGCCTGCGCGCCGATCTCAGCTCGATACTGGAACGCATCCACTTTCGCTATGGCGACGCGATACGGGAGTACAAGGGCGATACCGGCAGCGTCGCCAACGTCGAGGAAGAACTGGAACGCTGCCTGCGATTCGAGGCTCGCCAGGAACCCGACAGGGAAAAACGTCGTGGCGCGCCCGTGGCGCTGATGGTGATTCTGCTGCTGTTGCTGGCCGCCGCGGCTTATCTTGGTCTACGCAGCTGGCAGGCGGCCGCGGAGCGTGATGTGCTGGAGAACGCGTTGCGAGGCACTGCCGGCATTCACGTAACGGCGCTCACCAGGGACGGTCAAGATTTCGCGATCAGGGGCCTGCGGGATCCGCTTGCGCCGCCGGTTGTGACGATTGCAGAGGCGATCGATATCAGCGCTGACAGGCTGTCGATAGATATGCAGCCGTTTCAGTCTCTTGAACCTGAAATCGTCGTACGGCGCGCCGAACGTGCGCTTGCCATGCCCGACGGCGTTCGATTCGAAATGGTCGATGGCCGGCTGCGTGTGACCGGAGCGGCGCCCAGCGAGTGGATACGGAAGCTGGAGCAGGACTACGCAACGGTCGCCGGCATCGACGCCCTCGACCGTTCCGCGCTGGCAAGCAACGATCCGGCGCCCGCCGATCCCCGTGAGCGGCTCTTGCCGCTGCTGCGCGAACTCGACGGCGCCCGGTTCTACTTCACCCAAGGCGTTGTATTCAGCGATGCAACCGGCCCGTCACTGGCGGGATGGATTGAGAGGGTTGCGAGGCTTGCGACCCAAGCACGCGCATCGGGCCTCGAACTGACAGCTCGCGTGCTGGGTTCGACGGACAGCTCCGGCGACGAGGCGACCAACACGCAGGTTGCAGAACGGCGCGCGGCGACCATGGCCGATTTACTCCGCGCCAACGGGATAACGGTTACGGCGACCGGCCGCACGCCAACCCGCGTCGCTACGGGTACCGCTGCGGTCGATCCCGAATTGCGATTCGTGCAGGTCGAGCTGGACCTGTAGGCACGATGCGGTGACGACGGTGACCAGTAAAGTCTGTGTCGTGGGCGATTTCGCCGTCGGC
>JBFIQH010000167.1:0-6637 GCA_041609735.1 Woeseiaceae bacterium
GACTCAGCGGCAATCGTCGGGACGTGCGCGCTCCGAATCGTCAGCGCGCTCCGAAACGAAACGGGAGCGACGCGAGCACCGCTAGTTATCGGTCAGCCCCGGGCGGCGCTTGCGGATCCTCGCTATCGTCAGCGTCTTCGACGACGTTGCGATCGATGCTCTTCTGGATGTCTTTCGACGTCAGCTCCCAGGCAATGAACGCGATCGAAGCCGCGGCGACGAGCGCGAGAAAAATAACGATCAGCGGGCCCCAGGTGGACATGCCCGCATCCTATCACCTTCGATGCGGACGCCGCGCCTGTGAGCGCCTCAGCCGCCGCGCCCCTTCTTCGGCAAACGCCCGTTCTTGCGTAACGCCTCGCGTAACACGTATTCGATTTGGGCGTTGAGGCTGCGCAAATCGTCATTGGCCCAGCGCTGCATCGCGGCCAGCATCTTTTCGTCGATTCGAACTGCAAATGCCTCGCGAGAGGCCATAATGTCCCCGGGCAATCCGGATCAGGTGTACAGCGATCCGGTGTTCACAAGCGGATGAGCCCCCTCGGCGGTATCGACGACCTCCCAGACGACGACGGCGGCAATTGCGATCGGGCTGCCATTCGAATCGTTGATTGTCGGCTTGCCGCTTTCGAGGTTCCGCACAAGTATTTCATTTTGATATCACTTTGATATCCATTTAAGCAAAACGTCATGTACCACACGCGATCAGGATAAAAGCAGGTCTGCGAGGCTAGTGATCGAGCGGGATACGTGCTTCGAAGCGGGCACCCGGCTCGCCGGGGTTCAGCACGCAGAGCGACCCCTGGTGCGCGTCGGCGACGAGCTTGGCAAGATACAACCCGAGCCCGGTGCCGCCGGTGTCCCGGGTCCGTGACGGGTCGCCGCGATAGAAGGGCTCCGAGATGCGGTCGGCCTGCTCGGCCGGGATTCCCGGGCCGTGGTCCGAGACGGTGAACACCAGGTCCTCGCCGTCCCTGTCGACTTCGAATTCGATCGCGCCTGCCGATTCGGGCGAATAGCGGAGCGCGTTGCTCAATAGATTCTTCAACATCAGTGTTACGCGGGCGTCATCAATATTGGCTGAGAGCGGCCCGCAATGATTGACGACGTTTATGCGAGCGAGGTCGCGCGCGAAAAAATCGTTCAGCATGTCCTCGATCATTGCATCGACATCGACTCTCGAGCGCGCAAGCTGAGCATGTTTGGTGTTGAGCCGCTCCGCTTCCAGCAACTCGACGACGATTTTTTCCATTTCACGTACTTCCGCGCGAATCGCCTCCTGGTCGTCTTCGTCATCCAGAAACTCGAGCAACAACCTGAGGCGAGACAACGGCGTGCGGAGTTCGTGGCTGATCCCCAACAGCAGCGCGCGTTTTGCATCGAGCATGCCTTCGACGTTCGCGGCCAGGCGGTTGATGTCCTCCGCAAGATCCCCGAGCTGATCGCGGCGAATATTGCGAATGCGTCGGTCGAAGTTTCCCCGTCCTATATCTGCAGCACCAGCGCGAATCGTGCGAATCGGCTTGAATAGCCACTGTACCGCGAGATACGCCATCGTCAGCAGCGCGAGACCCATCGTCACAATCAGCAGGATGATAGATGGACCGTCTCGCACGTCGGCGATGCGCGGCGAGACGACAACGATGTCGTAGTCACCCGTTTCCATCTTCAAAAAGTTGTGATCGTCTCGCTTGGCAAATTCGACACCCTTGAGCTCGTCGACCCAGGCGCCCGGGTCGTCACTGAAAGCCGGACTGGGGCCGAACTCCAGCGTCGACAAGGCAGGAAAGTTCGGGTCAGACGCCCAGTCAACGCTGGGTCCGAGAATCCGGATGTCGACGGGTACCTTCTTCGTAATTTCGAGTGCACGGTCAATGCGCGGAGGCATGCCGATGTCATCCAGTACGTAACTGACATGCAGCGACAGGTGGCCGCTGATCAGGCCGCGTATATCGTCGCTGTTGTAGACCCAACGCAACGCCGTCAGCGTGCCCCAGACAAACAGGCCGCCGAGTAACAGGAAGATCGCGAACAGTCGAAACGACAGTGATCGCGACAGGCGTTTAAGCATCGGTGACGGGAATACCCACGAACGAGTAGCCGCGGCCCCAGATTGTCTGGATGAAACGCGGCGGCTTGACAGAGTCCCCGATTTTTTGCCTGAGGCGGCTGATCATAATATCAACGGAGCGCGTAAGAATTGCGGCGTCGATGCCGCGCAGTTCGCTCAGAATGTCGTCACGCGACAGTTTTTTACCGTGGCGCCGCGCCAGCGTTACGAGCAGTTCGTATTCCATCGACGTCAGTTCGACCGGGGCACCGTCGACGGTAACCGAGCGTGTATCCGTATCGATGGTCATGCCCTCGAATTCCATGCGGCTGGTCGACGTCGATGCTATCTCCGTGCGCCGCAATGTCGCCTGCACGCGAGCGACGAGCTCGCGCGGTTCGAATGGCTTGCCGATGTAATCGTCGGCGCCAAGCTCGAGGCCCGACACCCGGTCGATGACCTCGCCGCGCGCCGTCAACATGATGATCGGAATGTTGCTGGACTTGCGTACTTCGCGGCAGATCTCGAAACCGTCCTTGCCGGGCAGCATTACGTCCAGCAACAGCAGGTCAGGATCTTCGCGATTCAGCTTGCGAAAACCTTCATTGGCGTCGTATGCGCAGACCAGCTGAATGCCGAAGCGTTTGAAGTACGCCTGCAGCAGCTCCGAGTGCTTGCGATCGTCATCGATTATAAGAACTTTGGACATGGCGATATTGTATCTCTGTGTGCATCGCCATTCACGACCAAGTACGCTGCCGTTACAACGGGATACAATCGCTGCGCGTCTCGCCGCGGGCCGCCGCCAGGCGCTTCTGGAATTTTGCCCGCATGCGCTCGGCAATCGGCGCGTCCAGCGCACGCTGCAGTTCCGCGGCGCCGGGATGCAGCGCGTAGGCCAGCCGAAACTGTTCCAGCATCGAGATGCAGTCAGCCGGATTTTCTACCAGCACAACCGTGTCGCCAGCCGCGACGTCCCCTTCGTTCAGGACCCTGAAATAAAATCCGGGCCGCTCGGCGCGCCGGAATTGAAGGCCGAAATTCGAATCCTGCATTGCTGCGGCCAATGTGCTGCAGGGGATTCGAGGCGCCGTCGCCTCCAGGATGACGTCGCCGATCATCAGCCGGTCGCCGGTCGTAAGGTCACTTGGCAGGCCGTCGATCGTCAGGTTGTCGCCGAACGTACCGAAACTGATGTCCCGGCCAAGCGACTGGGACCACCAGGCATAATCCGACGCCGCGTAGGCATAGACCGCCTGGTCGGGCCCGCCATGGTGCTCGGTGTCGACGATCGCGTCGCCGTCGAGACCCTGTTCGAAGATGTGGACGGCGCCGGGTGCCGCGCACTTGCCAATGCCGGTCATGAATTTCCGATCGCCGTTGGCAATCGGCGCAGGCACACCCCGGTTGACGCTGACGACTCGCATGCGTTCCATCAGCAGCTGCCCGCAGTCGCGGTCGTCACCTGCCCGGCTGTCGTCGCGGCCGTGTCAGACAGACAGCTTTCCCAGCGCTATCCAGAGCAGCGTGAAGGCGACCAGCGCAACCGCCGCGACGCCGAAAAACATGCAGACGACAAAAATGATGCTGTCGAAATCCATACGCGCTCACCTCATCAGTCGGGTCAAAGGCCGGGTGGCCGGCCCGGCAGGGGCCGGCTGATGCGCATTGTCGTACAGCAGCACGCGGGTTGCCAGTGATCCCGCGAAATGCGTTACATTTTCGTTAAATTTACGTTATATTGTAACGCATGGCTCGCACCAAGATATCAACGCTGAATCTGCGTATCAATCCGGCGATCAAAAACGCCGTGCGGCAGGCTGCGGCGCGCGAGCACCGCAGCGTTGCGAATATGGTCGAAGTCCTGATACGCCGCCACTGCGACGAGGCGGGGATATCGATCAATGACACAACCCAGACGCGCAAGCCGGGGACAAAGGATGGATGAACGGACGTTGAAAGCGCTGGTGGCCGCCGGGGCCGTACGCAAGATCGACATCATAGCGACAGGCGCGCGCTTTCACGTCGAGGCGAGTACCCCGAATGGCGCGATCACGGCCGAAACGCGCAAAGGCAAGGTAAAGACCTGGGTCACGCTGGACGCGGCCGCCCGCTGGGTTCGCAATCTCGGTGTCGGCGGCGTGCGCGTCAACCTGACGCACTGGCAACCGGGCCAGCGCGAATTGTCCGTCTAGCACAACGCCGCGACGGTCAGTCGTCGGGGCTTGCAACCTGTGGCGCCGGCCACTCGGCGTCGAACGGAAAAGGACGTACGTCCGAATTGTAAGTCAGATACTCGATAATCTGCGCGAGGTAGGTCGCGATGCCCTGCCCGGTCCGCTTCAGTTGTTCGTTCGTCTCCCCGGTGAACAGCACCCACAGGAACCCGAGCACGATGACGACGGACGCCACCAGCGTGGCGACGCTGCCGAGCACGTAAAACACGAACATGAAAACGAGCCGCAGCCACGTCGAACGGGATTTCAGGTTGTCTTCAATTGCCGGACTACGCTCCGCGGTGTCTGCATCCCCGGACTCGTCAACGACGTGGTCCGTTGGAACTGTTTTTTCAGCCATATAACCTCCCGGCAGGCCTGTCGCGGCCCGGCTTCAGGTGGACTCACCGTTCTTAACTATGGTTACAATCGTCCGCCATTTCAAGCTGCCGGGATATCCTTCGATGCGCCTTTTCAAGACCGTTACGCCCCTGTTGTTCGTGCTCGTGGCTGCTTGCGCTAACGGCTTGGGCGATACCGGCGACAGCGGACTCATTGCCGTTAACCTGGCCCGGGACAACCTCATCGTCGATACCCATATCGATGTTCCGTATCGATTGCAGGAAACCCCGGACGATGTCACCAGTGCCACCGACGGCGGCGACTTCGACTATCCGCGTGCCGTCACCGGCGGACTGAACGCGGCGTTCATGTCGATTTACACACCGGCAGATATCGAGGACAACGTTGCAGCGTTCGCACACGCCGAGATGTTGATTGACATGATCGAGGAAATCGTCGAGACGGCGCCGGACAAGTACGCGGTGGCGACAACGACCGCCGATGTACGCAGGCAATTCGCGGCCGGCCTGATATCACTGCCGCTCGGCATGGAAAACGGTTCTCCGATCGGCGATGACATGGCCAATGTCGCCTACTTCCGGGATCGCGGCATCCGCTACATCACACTGACCCATAGCAAGAACAACCTGATTTCAGACTCATCGTATGAGGATGCGGACAACCGTCGCTGGCAAGGCCTCAGCGAGTTCGGGGCCGATGTCGTCCGGGAAATGAATCGCCTTGGCATCATGATTGACGTTAGCCACGTCTCCGACGACGCGTTTTGGCAAATCATGGACATTACCGAAGCGCCCGTCATCGCATCGCATTCTTCAGCTCGACACTTCACGCCCGGTTGGGAACGCAATATGAGCGACGAGATGATCGAGGCGCTGGCCGACAACGGCGGCGTCATCATGATCAACTTCGGATCGGCGTTCCTGAGTGAAGAAGCGAATCTGTATTCAGTCGCCCGGGCCGATGCCGAGGAGCTCTGGCGAGCGCAGCATCCGGACGTTGCCGAAGCGGAAGCCGAAAAGATGCACGACGCAATCTGGGCGGCCGAACACGGCCCGTTCCCGTTTGCCGATGTCAGCGACGTGCTGGATCATATCGACCATGTCGTTGCGCTTGTCGGCATCGACCATGTCGGTATCGGCTCGGACTACGACGGTGTCGGCGATTCGCTGCCGACCGGCCTGAAAGACGTCTCTACCTATCCGAACCTGGTCAAAGGCCTGCTCGCACGGGGTTACAGCCATGACGACATCAAAAAGATTCTCGGCGAGAACCTGATGAGGGTCTGGACGGCTGTAGAGGAAAACGCCGCCGCCGCCCGATAGGGTATGACCCTGTCAGGCGACGACGACGTCCAGCAGCACGTAGCGCAGCAGGACTTCGTAGCTGCTCTTTTCGAGTTTCATGCCGTCGGGTAGCTCGAGCGTATGAATGGGCGCGTCGTCGGTGTCCCGGATCTCCTGGAACAACTTGTCGCCATCGCGATAGACGCGATACTTCACGTCACGATGATTATCGAAGGTCAGCAGAACCTGGCTTTCCGTCCAATCCTGGATCGTTGAGCTTGTCATGATGCCTCCTGTTACCGATAGCTCGCCGGTCATACCGGCCTCGTTAACGGAGATTTTGCAAGCGCTGTGCCAACTGTGTCTCTGGCGCTCCATTCTCAACAATTCTAATATAATCAATTATTTGTAAATCTTGTTGTTGCCAGGCGCGACCGCACTTCTAACGATTTGTGTCAGTTTCTGACGCAGGTTTCGCGACAATGGCGACAAGTGATTGACATAAGAACGCCACTCAGGCGAGCGGCCAGACAACCAGAATGGCCGGTACCGACACGAGCACGATGAGGATTTCCAGCGGCAAACCCATGCGCCAGTAGTCGCCGAAACGGTAGCCGCCCGGCCCCATGATCAGCGTGTTGTTCTTGTGGCCGATCGGCGTCAAAAACGCGCAGGACGCAGCGACGGCGACGCCCATGAGGAACGGGTCCGGATTGACGCCAAGC
>JBFIQH010000168.1:0-6626 GCA_041609735.1 Woeseiaceae bacterium
AAATACAGATCTTTTTCGCGGGGGATGAATCGTGCAGGCAGTCGGAATCAGCAGCGCAGAAGCGAGTCCGGTCGACCATCTCGGACTACTGAATCCCGGCCAGCGCGAAGCGGCCAGCTATGGCGCAAAGGCCGGCGACGAGGTTTTCCGTGCCGGGCCGCTGCTCGTCATCGCCGGCGCCGGTACCGGCAAGACGATGACGCTGGCTCACCGGGTCGCACATCTCGTCATCGAGGGTGTCGACCCCGAACGAATTCTGCTGCTGACGTTCACGCGGCGCGCCGCCGAGGAAATGGGCCGGCGCGTCGAGGCTATCGTGCGACGAGCCCTCGAGGCGCGTGGCGGCGCCGCGCCCGCGCGGTGCCGGCTGACCTGGTCCGGCACCTTTCATTCGGTCGCAAACCGACTGCTGAGGCGATTCGCGCGCAATATCGGGCTGGATCCGGGCTTCTCGGTCCTCGATCGCGGCGACGCCGCCGACCTGATGGACGTCGCGCGCCACGAACGCGGTCTGTCGACGAAGGCGCGGCGCTTTCCGAAGAAAGACACCTGCCTGGCCATGTATTCGCGCACGGTCAATACGCAGAGCACATTGAAAGAGACCATCGACGTCACGTATCCGTGGTGTGCCGAGTGGGAACCCGAACTCCGCGAATTGTTCGGGTGCTACACGGCTAAAAAGCAATCGCTGCAGGTGCTGGACTACGACGACCTGTTACTTTACTGGCGCCATCTCGTCGCGGAAGCGGAATTCGCGGCGGCCATCGGCGGCTGGTTCGATCACGTCATGGTCGACGAGTACCAGGACACGAACACGGTGCAGGCCGATATCCTGAATGCGCTGAAACCCGACGGCGACGGGCTGACCGTCGTCGGTGACGATGCGCAGTCGATCTATTCGTTTCGTGCGGCCAACGTCGAGAACATTCTCGGCTTCCCGGATCGCTACATACCGTCCGCGAAGATCATCACGCTGGAGCAGAACTATCGCTCGACGCAGCCGATACTCGACACGGCGAACTGCCTGATCGCCGAGAGCGAGCGGCACTACCGCAAGAACCTGTTCTCGGAACGCCGCGACGGCGGGCGGCCGAGTTACGTCACGGTCGAAGACGGCGATGCGGAAGCCGATTTTGTCGTCGAAGCGGTGCTCGCCAATCGCGAAACCGGCATGCAGCTCAAGGATCAGGCCGTGCTGTTTCGTGGCTCGCATTCGAGCGACCGGCTCGAACTGGAGCTCGTCCGGCGCAATATCCCGTACGTGAAGTACGGCGGCCTCAAGTTTCTCGAGGCGGCACACGTCAAGGACCTGTTGTCGATCCTCAAGTGGGCGGAGAATCCGAAGAACGAAGTTGCCGCATTTCGTGTGCTGAAACTGCTGCCCGGCATGGGCCCGGTCAACGCACGAAAATGTATCGACGCGATGGCGCTGGACGACTATCGGTTCGCCGGGCTGTCGACGTTCGCTCCGCCCGCGTCGAGCAGAGACGACTGGCTGCCGTTCTGCGCGCTGATGCAGTTGCTATCGTCAATAGCCCTGGATCAGCCAGGATGGCAATCACAGCTTACCGAGGCGCGCCGCTGGTACCAGCCGCATCTCGAGCGCCTTTACGACGCCGTCGAAACGCGCGAAGCGGACCTCGAGCAGCTGGAAAGCATTTCCGGGCGTTACCCCACGCGCGAGCGCTTCCTGACGGAGCTGACGCTGGACCCGCCGTCCGCGGCGGGCGACCAGGCCGGCGACCCGCTCCTCGACGAGGACTACCTGGTCCTGTCGACGGTGCATTCGGCCAAGGGGCAGGAATGGGACGCAGTGTTCCTGCTGAACGTCTCTGACGGCAGCTTCCCGTCCGAATTCGCGACCGGCAAACCCGAGCTGATCGAGGAGGAGCGGCGCCTGCTGTACGTCGCGATGACGCGCGCCAAACAGGCACTGACGCTGGTCGCGCCGTTGCGCTATCACGTCACGCAGCAGCGTCGCGACGGCGACCGACACGTCTACGGCGCGCGCAGCCGCTTCATGACCGAGCGCATGCTCGCAACGATGGAGACGTGTTTCCGCGGTCGGGAAGACGCGCCGGCCACCGCATTGCGCTCCGCATCCACGACGACGATTGACGTGGCGTCCAGGATGCGTGAAATGTGGTAGAAACGTCGCAGAGACCGGTTGCGTCCCCGGAGGATGGCGTGCCGTGTATAAAAAAGGCGGTGACCGAAGCCACCGCCAGTCGGTACGAAACAAACAGCATAAGGGATTTAGAGTTTGCGTCGTGTACCTATCGTGTTCCTGATGATTGGATGCGCGGCCGCCGATTTTGGTTGCAATTCGATTGGCATAAGCGGCCGGTATATGCCGAACAGGACGTTTCAGTTGTAACGTCGAAACGATTATGAACACAGCACGAGGTGACGTGATGAGCCAATCCGTAAGAGACCAGGTATCGAGCGACGAGTGGCAGCTGCGCGTCGATCTCGCGGCGTGTTACCGGATTATCGCGATGCACGGCTGGGACGACCTCGTGTTCACGCACATCTCGGCTCGTGTACCCGGCCCGGACGAACATTTCCTGATCAACGCCTATGGCATGCTGTTCGAGGAGATGACGGCGAGCAGTCTCGTCAAGGTCGGCCTCGACGGCGAGAAAGTGCTCGATTCGCCGCACCCGGTCAACCCGGCAGGATTCGTCATCCACAGCGCGATCCACGAGGCGCGTCCCGACGTCGGCTGCGTGCTGCACACGCATTCGAAGGCCGGTGTTGCGGTATCGGCACAGCCCGACGGGCTGCAGCCGATTTCTCAGACGTCGCTGCTTCCCTACGCGACGCTCGCCTATCACGATTACGAAGGCATTGCGCTGAACGACGAAGAGAAGCCACGGCTCGTCGCCGATCTCGGCAACAAAAATTGCCTGATGTTGCGCAATCACGGCTTGCTGACGACCGGTCCGACAATCGCCGACGCGTTCTTATTAATGTATGCGTTCGAAACTGCGTGCCAGATCCAGATCCTGGCGCAAGGCTCCGGGGCGGAATTGCTGCAGGTGCCGCAGCCGATCGTCGACGGCATCGAGGCGCAGGCCGAACAAGTCTTGCGCGGGCTCGGCGGCCAGCTTGTCTGGCCGGGCTTGCTGCGCAAGCTCGACCACAGGGACCCTTCATACCGCGACTGAGCCCCATTGATAACGCAGCGACCCCGTCAGTCGGAAAGCTGTTCGCGCTTCAATAATCGAGTGGCGTAAATTGCCGTGGTGAGCGCTGCAACGCCGACGATCAGCCAGATCCATAGGTTCGGCAGTCGATAATTGCTGTACAGGACTCGCTTGGGATTGATGGTCAGGTAAGTCACCGGAATCTTCTCGCCGGCGATCAACCGGTCGGCAGCCGGGTGGTCGGGAATCTTGTTCGGCACGAGGACGTCGCCGGCATCGTGGACGCACCTGACGCCCAGTGCCAGGTCCGTCACGCGAGAAACATCGCGTAGGCCGGATTGTCGCTTTCCTCGAAATGCGGATAGCCGAGTTTGGCGAGGTGCGCCTCGAGTTCCTCTGTCTCGGACCCGGGGACGTCGATCCCCGCGAGTATGCGGCCGTAGTCGGAGCCGTGATTGCGATAATGGAACAGGCTGATGTTCCAGTCGGTGCCAATCGCGTCGAGGAAATCGAGCAGCGCGCCCGGCCGTTCCGGAAACTCGAAGCGAAACAGGCGTTCGTTGCTGACGTGCGGCGAGCGGCCGCCGACCATGTGGCGAATATGCAGCTTGGCCATCTCGTCGTCGCTGAGATCGACGACCCTGTAGCCGGCGTTTTTCAGCGTAGCGAGTAGTTCCCGGCGTTCCTCGAGACCGTGGTCCAGCTGCACGCCGGCGAAGACATGCGCATTGTTGTCGTCGCTGTAGCGGTAGTTGAACTCGGTGATGCCGCGCCGTCCGATCGCTTCGCAGAAGCGGCGGAAGCTGCCCGGCACTTCCGGGATCTCGGCTGCGAGCAGCATTTCCTGCTGCTCACCGACCGCCGCGCGTTCCGCGATATGCCGCAATCGGTCGAAATTCACGTTTGCGCCGCAGCTGATCGTTACGAGAGTCTTGCCCGACAGGTTGTTTTCGGCGATGTATTTCTTGGCGCCGGCAAGTGCAAGGCCACCGGCCGGCTCGACGATCGAGCGCGTCTCCTCGAAGATGTCGCGAATCGCGGCGCAAGCCTGGTCCGTGTCGACGACGACGACTTCATCGACGTAGTCGCGGCACAGCCGGAACGTCTCGTCGCCGACGCGCCGTACCGCGACGCCGTCGGCGAATATGCCGACGTGATCCAGCGTGACCGGCGCACCGGCATCCAGTGACTGGCGCATCGCCGAGGAATCGTCCGGCTCGACGCCGATGATCCGGATGTCCGGGTTCATCGCTTTCGTATAAACGGCGATGCCTGCAATTAACCCGCCGCCGCCGATCGGCACGAAGATCGCATCGATGGATTCGCGCGCCTGTTCCAGAATCTCGGCGGCGATGGTGCCCTGGCCGGCGATGACCAGCGGGTCGTCGAACGGATGAATAAAGACGAGTCCTTGCGCTGTCTCTAGTTTGCGGGCGTGTGCATATGCATCGTCGAAATTGTCGCCATGCAGGACGACTTCGCCGGCATGCCGGCGCACGGCATCGACCTTGATGCGCGGCGTCGTCACCGGCATGACGATGACGGCACGCACGTTGCGCCGCTGTGCAGCAAGGGCCACACCCTGCGCATGGTTGCCGGCCGACGCGCAGATGACGCCGTTGGCGACAACGTCATCCGGCAGGGACGCAATTTTGTTGTAGGCGCCACGCAGCTTGAACGAAAAGACCGGCTGCAGGTCCTCGCGTTTCATCAGGATCGTGTTGCGCAGTCGTGACGACAGGTTGTTGGCGCGCTCGAGTGGCGTCTTGTCAGCAACGTCGTAGACGCGGGCCTTGCCGATCAGCTCGACATAGTCGTTTGCATTCATTGCGTTCATCGATTCCGGACACCGCGTTATCGCACACCACTGGTTCTGCCGCAAAAGTTTGTGAACGCCGGACTTTCGTCGTTCGCTCCAACGTCCCGGCGGTGGTTTGCTGTCGCATGTGCCGGCTGACTCTTTACACGTGAAACTTTTTCGGCGGCAGGCCGTCGACGCGTCGAGATTTCGGGCGCTCGGCCGACTGCCTGTCATTACGTCACCGGGTCTGCATGTGGCTGCGGGCAGTGCAGTTATTGCGGGCATTCTGATTGTTGCAGCCGCCGTAATAATCGAAGTGCCCGAGCGGGTGCGCGTCGACGGCGTTCTGTTCTCCGAAGGCAAGCTGCTTGCAGTGCAGGCGACGCGCGCCGGTGTGATTTCCGGACTCGCCGTTCGCGACGGCGACTGGGTGCATCGCGGGCAGCGACTGCTGCGCATCGGCGAGCAGCAGCCTGCAGCGCAGCAGCTGTCGGCATTGGCGAGCCAGCGCTTGTCACTGCAGCGCGAACTCGAATTGCTGACGACGGAGTCGAACAACGAGTATCGGCAGGCCGAGGTACAGCTGACCGTCGCCACGCAGCAATTGCGACTGACCGCGGCGAGGCTCGACATTGCGGCGGACGAACTGGACAGCCGACAACAGTTTTACGACGTGCGCTCGCGCCGGCTCACGAGAGCGGCCGAGCTGCTGCAGCTGAACGCGATCGCGAGCGCGGAGTACGACGAGCTCCGCGAGGCAGAGCTCGAGGCACGTGCGGCACGACAGGCTGCAGAGCAAGCAGTCATTGCCTTGCGCTCGGAGCGGCTTGCCGGGGAGCAGCGGGTTTCGTGGCTGTCCGCGGACCTTGGCCGTATCGAAGCGCGGTGGGCAGCTGCGCGCGAAGACCTGCTGAGACAGCTCGTCGTCCTCGAACATGCCGCGTCCGAGCCTGTGATTTCGCCGGATGGCGGCGTCGTCGCGGCACTGCTGGTGCGCAACGGCAGCGCCGTGCGGCCGGGCGAACTGTTGCTGCACGTCGCCGACCCGGAGAATCCGCTCGAGGCCTACCTGTACCCGGGGCCGGAGCTGGCAGGGCGGATTCGTCCGGGGCAGCGTGTCGAGCTGCGGCTGCATGCTTATCCGTACCAGCGCTTCGGGACGCTTTCCGGGACGGTCAGTTTCGTTGCAGCGACGCCGGTTCCGGCGGCGGCCGCGGGCGTCGCTGCGACCATTGCAGGAAACGTTTACGAGGTTCGTGCACACATCGAACCTGCCGCACGCCGCGCATACGCGCCGTGGAGCCAGCTGCCGAACGGCGCCAGTTTCACGGCCGATATTGTCCGCGACCGGTGGCCGCTGTATCGATGGGCAATGCGCAAGCTGACGGTGCGCGCCTGAGGCCGTGCCGACGCCGATCCTGCTGCAGGCGGAAAACAGCGAATGCGGTCTGGCCTGCATCGCGATGGTTGCAGCGGCGCACGGCGCCGAACTGTCGCTGTCGACACTCCGTGAACGCTTTGCTGCACACGATCACGGCCCGTGCCTGCGCACGATCCTGAGCGTCGCCGGTGCGCTGGATCTCGACGCGCGCCCGCTCAGAATCGATCTCGACGAGCTGCGGCGACTCAAGCGGCCGGCCATTCTGCACTGGCAACTCGATCACTTCGTCGTACTG
>JBFIQH010000169.1:0-6549 GCA_041609735.1 Woeseiaceae bacterium
ACGAAGTCCTTGCTGTGCAGTGACTTGTCGCTGCCCGACATGCGGCTGTCGTAGTAGAGCTTCTGCCACTGGCGTACCATGCCGTCGCCGTAGTTGTTGAGCACGACAACCTTGATTGGCAACTTGTAGGTCGTTGCCGTCTCGAGCTCACCGATGTTCATGCGAATGCTGGCGTCGCCGTCGATGTCGATGACGGTTCTGTCCGGCGCGGCAAACTGTGCGCCGATCGCGGCCGGCAGGCCGAAGCCCATCGTGCCCATGCTGCCCGACGTCAGCCACAGCCGCGGCTCGCGAAAATCGAAATACTGCGCGGCCCACATCTGGTGCTGGCCGACGCCGGTCGTGATGATTGCCTTACCGCGCGTGTGCTTGTTGATCTCTTCGATGACGGCGTACGGCTGTATCAGCTCGCTGTCGCGATCGTAGTTCAGGCGATACCTTTCTTTCAGGTGCGCGATTTCATCGTGCCAGCGGTCGAAGGATTTTTCGAAGCCTACGCGGCGGCCGTAGGCAAGCAGGGTTTCGATGTCGCGGTCGAGTATGCCGACGTGATGCCAGTCGACGCGCTTGACCTTGCCGACCTCGGCGATATCGACGTCGAAATGGGCGATATGCCGCGCATTGGGCGCAAAGCGTGACGGGTCGCCCGCGACGCGGTCGTCGAAACGCGCGCCGATCGCGATCAGGAAGTCGCAATCCTCGACGGCGTAGTTTGCGGACGCGATTCCGTGCATGCCCAGCATGTGCAGTGCCAGCGGATGCGTCGTATCGCTGGCGCCGAGCGCCATCAGCGTCGTCGTTACCGGGATGCCGAAGGCGTTGGCGAAATGCCGCATCGCCTTCGTCGCGTTCGCATTGATGACGCCGCCGCCGGCATAGATCAGCGGCCGCTCGGAACGCGCCAGCATCTCGTAGAACCGTTTGCAGGTGTCGTCGCTGAGGTGATTCCCGGTGACCGAATCGAGGCGCCGCTGGTAGCCCGGCATGGGCAGCTCGCCTTTACCGGTAAAGATGCCTTCCCAGTTTTGCACGTCCTTCGGGATATCGACGACAACCGGGCCGGGCCGGCCGGTGCGCGCGAGTTTGAATGCGCTGCGCATCGTGGCTTCCATTTGTTCCGGGTCGGTGACGAGGAACACGTGTTTCGCCACCGCGCCCATGATGGCCGCGACCGGCGCTTCCTGGAACGCATCCGTGCCAATGGCGGCACGCGGCACCTGGCCGCAGATCACGACGATCGGCACCGAGTCGGCCATGCAGTCGCGCACCGGCGTGACGGTATTCGTCGCCCCCGGCCCCGACGTCACCATGACGACACCGACTTTGCCGCTCGCCCGCGCGTAACCGGCCGCCATGAAGCCGGCGCCCTGCTCGTTGGCGGGAACGATCAGCGGAATTGCGGCGCTGCCGTCGGCGCGACGATTCGCGTCGTTATAACGAAAGACCGCGTCATAGGTCGGCAGGATGGCGCCGCCGGAATAGCCGAAGATCGTATCGACGCCTTCGTCGGCGAGCACCTGGATGACGATATCCGCACCGCTCATCGTCGTGCCTGCACGCGGGTGCAGCGCGGGATCGGCCGTGTTGCTGTCGGTCTTCACTGGGAGCTCGGGGTCGTCGTCGGAAAGCGGGCTAAGTGCCGGATTTCGTGGCAGTGTTTATCAAAAGAGGGTGCATTGCAATAGTTCGCCGAGTACGCGACCATCCGCGCACAACGGCAACGAACGATTCGAACGTTAGTTTCATTTGTAAGGGCGACCGCGAAGCCAGGTCAGGAACGATGCGACACGTCATTTCAGTATTGCTCGAGAATGAAGTCGGTGCGCTGACGCGCATGACCGGCATGTTTTCATCGCGTGGCTACAACATCGAATCGCTCAATGTTGCCCCGACCAATGATCCGACAGTTTCGCGCGTGACGCTCGTCGTCTCCGGGTCCGATGATGCAATCTCGCAGTTGAATTCGCAGCTCGCGAAGCTGGTCGACGTCGTCAACATCCACGACATGACGCTGGGCGATCATTTCGAGCGCGAACTCGCCATCATCAAACTCAAGCTCAGGACCGGTGGCCTGGCGCGCGTCATGACGTTGGCGAAGAAGCACGGCGCCGAGATTCTCGACGATGCCCAGGTCAGCTGCACGCTGCAGTTGACCGGTCGCGTGCCGGAAATTGACGAGTTCATCGCCGCCGCAGCCGGGATCGGCGAGATATCCGCCGTTGCGCGCAGCGGCAGCGTCGCCGTGTCGAAAGGCGAGGTCACGCTGTCGACTTACGACCAGCATCACCTGCTGTCGGGCTGAAACATGAATGCGTTCGCGGCACAGGACTATCGCCGCCTGGTCGTCAAGGTCGGTTCGTCACTGCTGATCGATGCCGATGGCGCGCTCGATCGCCGCTGGCTCGAGGGCCTTGCAGCCGATATTGCCGATTGGCAGCGCAACGGCCAGGAACTTCTCGTCGTCTCGTCCGGCGCCATCGCGCTCGGCAGCAGCGTGCTGGGCATCAGCGTGCGCCGCTCCCGCCTCGAAGACCTGCAGGCGGCCGCCGCCGCGGGCCAGGTGCAGCTCGCGCATGCCTGGAGCGAGGCGCTCGGTGAACACGGTGTCCGTGCGGCACAGGTGCTGTTGACGCCGGACGACACGGAAAGCCGGCGCCGGTTCCTCAATGCACGCGGCACGCTTGCGCGCTTGCTCGAACACAAGGTGGTGCCCGTTATCAATGAGAACGACACGATCGCGACGGAAGAAATCCGCTACGGCGATAACGACCGGCTGGCGGCGCGCGTCGCGCAGCTCGTCATGGCCGACGGGCTGATCCTGCTGTCGGACGTCGACGGTTTCTATTCGGCCGATCCCGGCAAGGATCCGGATGCGCAACACTTCGCCGAGGTGCGATCGATTACCGATAACATGCAGCGCATGGCGGGCGAGACGCGTTCCGATATCGGCAGCGGCGGCATGGCCACCAAGGTGCAGGCCGCGCGCATCGCGACGCACGCGGGCTGCTCGACCATTATTGCCAGCGGCACCGTGCCGCGGCCGTTACGCGCGCTGCAGGACGGCGCGCGGCATACGAAATTCCTTGCGTCCGCATCGCCTGCCGCCGCGCGCAAGCAGTGGCTTGCCGGCGCGCTGAACGTCGAGGGTACGCTGACAATCGACGATGGCGCCGCCGCAGCCTTGCGCGCGGGCAAAAGTCTGCTGCCGGTCGGGGTCACCGGCGTTGCCGGAACGTTCGAGCGTGGCGGCGTGGTTACGCTGCAAAACAGGGCCGGCGAAGAGCTTGGCCGCGGGCTCGCCGAATACGGCAGTCACGATGCGACGAAACTGGCCGGCTGCCGCTCGGAGCGCATCGAGGAACTGCTGGGCTATCGCGGCCGGCCGGTCATGATCCATCGCGACGAGATGGTAGTGTTCGACGATCATGGATAACGCGGCCGACGACATTGCGGCGGTGATGCAGGGCATCGGCAGGGCAGCACGAGCTGCAAGCCGCGCGCTGGCAGAGTCCGGTATCGACGATCGCAACGCAGCCCTCATCAATGCCGCCGCGGCCATTCGCCGTCGCGAGGACGACATCATTGATGCAAACCGGGAGGACCTGAAGCAGGCAAGAGCCAAAGGTCTCGGCGGCGCCCTGCTGGACCGCCTGATGCTCGACGCCGGCAGGATCGAGGGCATGGCGTCGGGTCTCGAAAACGTGACGGCGCTACCGGATCCGCTGGGGCGTGTCATTGCCGAGTGGCAGCAGCCGAACGGGCTCGGGATTCAGCGTGTCTCGGTGCCGCTCGGCGTCATCGGCATCATTTACGAGAGCCGGCCCAACGTGACGGCCGATGCCGCGGGTCTCTGTATCAAGTCGGGAAATGCGTCGATACTGCGCGGCGGCTCCGAAAGCTTCCGCACCAGCCGCTGCATCTACGAGTGCATGCGCACTGGAATCGAATCGGCTGGTCTCGATCCAAACGCGGTGCAGATGGTCCCGACGACCGATCGCGCTGCAGTCGGTTACCTGCTGTCGTCGATGGGCGACTTCGTCGACGTTGTCGTGCCGCGCGGCGGCAAGAGCCTGATCCGTCGCGTGCAGCAAGAAGCCCGCGTTCCGGTCATCGGGCATCTCGACGGTATTTGCCACGTTTACGTGCACGAGGATGCCGAAGCGGACATGGCGCGCGACATCGTCATTAATGCAAAAATGCGCCGCACCGGCATCTGCGGTGCCGCGGAAACCGTGCTCGTAGACAGTGGAGCGGACGCCGCATTGTTGCCCGGACTGGTGAATGCGCTGCTGGATGCGGGCTGCGAGGTTCGCGGGGATGAGACAGTGCGGGCGGTCAGCGAGCGCGTGGTGCCGGCAATCGACGAGGACTGGTCGACCGAATACCTGGACGCTATCGTTTCGATACGCGTCGTCGAGAACCTCGATGCAGCCGTCGACCACATTCGTACCTACGGGTCCGGCCACACGGAGAGTATCGTCACGTCGAACGAAGCGGCTGCGACGCGTTTTCTGAACCGCGTAGACAGTGCGATCGTGCTACACAATGCGTCGACGCAGTTTGCGGACGGCGGTGAATTCGGTATGGGCGCGGAAATCGGCATTGCAACCGGGCGCATTCATGCGCGCGGCCCGGTGGGCGCCGAACAGTTGACGAGCTTCAAATACATAGTGCGCGGCAACGGCCAGACGCGCGCCTGATGCCGGCCGCAAGCGACTACGACCTCGCCGTCATCGGCGCCGGAGTCAACGGCGCCGGTATCGCCCGCGATGCGGCACTGCGTGGCCTGCGCGTCGTCATTCTCGACCAGGGCGATGTCTGCAGCGGCACGTCTGCGTGGTCGAGCCGGCTGATTCACGGCGGTCTGCGTTACCTCGAGTATGGCGAGATTCCGCTGGTGTACGAGTCGCTGCACGAGCGTCGGACATTGCGCCGCATAGCCGCGCATCTCGTCAAACCGGTACGCATAACGATACCGATATACCAGCATGCGCGCCGCGGCGCGTGGCTCGTCAGGCTGGGCATGCTCGCGTACGACCTGCTGTCCCTCGGCAAGGAAATGCCGGGCCATGACATGCTGTCGAGCAAGGAACTCCTGGACCAGGCGCCTGGCCTGAACCCGGACGGCCTGGATGCCGGCGCCCGATACTGCGACGCCCAGGTCCGCTATGCCGAGCGGCTGGTCCTCGAAAACCTGCTGGCCGCGGCGGCTGCCGGCGCCGACATCCGCACCTGGCACCGGGTGACCGGCATCACTGTCGAAAACGGGACGGCGACGTCCGTCGAGTGGCAGGACACGATCGACGGCCGGCGCGGCTCCGTTGCCGCCAGTGCCGTCATCAATGCCGGCGGTCCGTGGGTCGACGAGGTGCTCGATACGGCCGGTATGAGCGGCGAGCAACTCATCGGCGGCACGAAAGGCAGCCACATCATTGTCGGCCCATTCAACGGCGCACCCGACGATGTTTTTTACGTCGAGGCCGAGGCTGATGGCCGGCCCTTCTTCATCATTCCCTGGAACGCCCAGTACCTGATCGGCACAACGGACATTCGCTACGACGAGCCGCTCGACGAGGTTCGTGCCAGCAATGCGGAGATTGACTACCTGCTGGCCGAGACCAATCGCGTGTTCCCGGCGGCAGAGCTGGACCGGTCGCACATACACTATGCTTACGCCGGCGTCCGCCCGTTGCCACAACGGCAAAAAGGACCCGAGTCCGCGATTACGCGAAAGCACATCATCAAGCGCAACACGAAAATTGCGAACAACCTCGTGTCGATCATCGGCGGCAAGCTGACGACCTATCGCAGCCTCGCCGAGCAGGCTGTCGATGAAGTTGGCAAGCTGCTGCGACGCAAGCTGCCGCCATGTCGAACGGCCGATACACCGCTGCCGGGTGGATGGGGTCTCGACGATGCGGCATCGTCGCTGCGCATTGCCGCGGACATCAACGACGCCTGCAGCGAGCGTCTACTCGCCGTTTACGGCCGGCGCGCCGAATCCCTGGCCGCGCACGCCGAAAGCACCTGTGGATTCGGCACGCTCGACGACAGCGCGACCGTGCTTGCCGCTGAAGTCTCTTTCGCTATTCGCGAAGAGTTCGCACGCACGCTGACCGATATCGTGTATCGCCGGCTGATGATCGGCCTGGATGCCGACCAGGGCCGGCCGATGTACGAGCGCATCGCCGAACTCGCGGCCGAAGAGTCGGGCTGGCCGCGCGAACGCCGTAACGAGGAGCTGCAGGCGCTGCTCGCCTACAGCGACTCGCTGCTGCCGCCTGCAAAATAGGCAAGCTCGACGAAAAATTCGCGGCCACGGCCGGGAAAATAACGGTACTGATTGAACGCGAAGTCTGCCCTGTCTGCATACTCGGCATCGAACAGGTTGTTGAGCCGCGCGGAAATCGTGAAGCGTTCGCCAAGCTTCACGGTGGCGACGCCGTTGACCAGACGGTGTCCGGGATACTCAGCGCTGTTCTCGGCGTCGAGGTAGTAGGGTCCTATCGTTGACCACTGCACTGCCACGATCCAGCGGTCAGCAGGTTC
>JBFIQH010000170.1:0-6500 GCA_041609735.1 Woeseiaceae bacterium
CGACGCTTTCGGCCAGGTCGTACTGCCGCTCGACCATGAACAGCGAGCCGCCGAGAATCGCGCAATTGACGGTGATCAGCGGCAGGAAGATGCCGAGCGCGTTGTAGAGCTTGGGAAAGTAGCGGTCGAGCGTCATTTCCAGGATCTGCACCAGCGCGGCGATCACGCCGATGTAGCTGACGAGCCCGAGGAAACTCAGGTCGACGTCGGGCAGCCCGGCCCAGGCCAGCGCGCCGTCTCGCAGCAGGAACTCGTAAATCAGGTGATTGACCGGCACGGTGATGACCTGCACGGCGATGACCGCGGTTCCGAGGCCGATCGCCGTCTCGACCCGTTTCGATACCGCGAGGAACGTGCACATGCCGAGGAAGAACGTCAGCGCCAGGTTCTCGACGAACGCCGCCTTGATGAATAGGTTGATGTAGGCGTCGATCACAGCACCTCCGTACGGTGCACTTCATGGATCTGGTACTCAGGGCGCTCGACCTGTTTCGGGCGCGCGGTCCGCACCGCCCAGATCAGCAGGCCGATGATGAAGAACGCGCTCGGCGGCAGCAGCATCATCCCGTTCGCGTGATACCAGCCGCCGTCGGCAGCCAGCGGCAGAATCGGGGTGCCAAGCAGTGTGCCGGCCCCAAACAGCTCGCGCGTCGTCGCGACGATGATCAGCACGACGCTGTAGCCCAGCCCGTTGCCGAGGCCGTCGAGAAAGCTCATGCCGATGCCGTTCTTCATTGCGAACGCCTCGGCGCGGCCGAGGATGATGCAGTTCGTGATGATCAGGCCGACAAATACCGACAGCTGCTTGCTCGTTTCGAATGCGAAAGCCTTCAGCGTTTCGTCGACGACGATGACGAACGACGCAATGATCGTCATCTGCACGATGATGCGGATATTGTTCGGGATACGATGCCGGATGCTGCTGATCGCGGCGCCCGACATCGCGGCAACGCTCGTCAACGCGATGCACATCAAGAGCGCCGGCAGCAATGACGTGGTCACGGCCAGCGCCGAACAGATGCCCAGCACCTGCAGCGTGATCGGGTTGTTGTCGACGATCGGGTCGATCAGTACCTTGCGCGTGTCAGCCATCGCCCTCTTCCTTTGCCCCCAGCTTCTCGAGATACGGGCCGTAAGCATGAGGCCCGATCCAGTATTGCAGCAGCCGGGATACACCCTGGCCGGTCAGTGTCGCCCCGGATAGCCCGTCGACCTGGTAAATGGCGGACGGGCCGCCCGCGACCTTGCCGCGAACCACTTCGAGGCGCGGCTGGCCGTCGTCGCCGTACAGTCGCTTGCCGGGCCACTCTGCGAGCCACTCCTCGCGCTCTATCTGGTCGCCGAGGCCCGGGGTTTCGGCATGCTCATAGAAGCGCAGACCCTGCACGGTACTGCCGTCCGGACTCAGCGACAGGTAGCCGTACATCGTTGACCAGAGGCCTTTGCCGTACACCGGCAGGATGACCTGCTGGACGGCATCACCGTCCATGACCCGGTAGACCGGCATCATCGTCGCGCGGCGCTGTATGCCGGCGAGGTCGAGTGCGTCGGGGATGGCAACGCTTGAATCCGGTTCACTCGCTGCCGCGGCAACGTCAAAGCTGCGCGCGTCCAGCGTCGTCACGTAGTCGCCGCTCGCAAGCTCGACGAGCTGTGCGTCGATCGAGGCGAAACCCTGCTCGATGTCCATGCCCTGGTCGTAGAGCCCCGCAACTTCGAGCACGATCTTTTGCCGGTAACGCGTCTCGTTCAGTTCCTGGGCCGGCTTCAGCAATACCGCCGCGGCAGACACCAGCACCGAGCACAGCAGGCTGACGCCGATCGCGACCGCGAACGTATTCTTGATACTGTCACGAGACTCAGGCACTGCGCCTCTCCCGGCGCCGGACGTTGGCGCGAATGACGAAGTAGTCGATGATCGGCGCGAAAATGTTGCCGAACAGAATGGCCAGCATGATGCCTTCCGGAAACGCCGGATTGATCACGCGTATGACCCAGGTCAGCGCGCCGACCAGCAGCCCGAATATCCAGTGGCCCAGCATCGTGTCCGGCGCACTCACCGGGTCGGTCGCCATGAACACCGCGCCGAACGCGAACCCGCCCAGCGCGATATGCCAGTACCAGGACATCGCGAACATCGGGTTCGCGCTGTCGACCCCGCCGAACAGTATTGCCGGGATGATAAGCCCAGCAAACGTCGCGACGATGATGCGCCACGATGCAATGCCGGTGTAGATCAACATCGCGGCGCCGAACAGGCACGCCGCTGCAGACGTTTCCGCGATCGAGCCCTGGATCTGGCCGAGGAAAGCCTGCGTCCACGTGATGCCGCTGGCGACGACGCCAGAAACGCCGTCGATAGCGGCGATACCGAGCGCGGTCGCACCCGTGTAACCGTCGACCGGCACCCACACGGCGTCGCCCGACATCTGCACCGGGTAGGCGAAGTACAGGAACGCGCGGCCGACCAGCGCGGGATTCAGAAAATTCTTGCCGGTGCCGCCGAACACTTCCTTGCCGATAACGACGCCGAAACTGATGCCGAGCGCGACCTGCCACAGCGGCGTCGTTGCCGGAAGGATCGCCGCATACAGCAGCGAGGTGACGAAGAAGCCCTCGTTGACTTCGTGATTGCGCACGCCGGCAAACAATATTTCCCAGAATCCACCCGCCGCCATCGTCACCGCATAGATCGGCAGGAAATACAGCATGCCGTGCACGAAGTTGTCGTAGACGCTGCCCGGGTCATAGCCGGCGCCGAGCAGCGGGATCAGCACGCCGCGCCAGCCGCTTATGGATTCGATGCCCAGCGACGCGAGCGCGGCATTCGCCTGGAAACCGGTATTCCACATGCCGATCAGTACCGCCGGCGTCGCGGCGAACACAACCAGGATCATCACGCGCTTCAGGTCGATGGCATCGCGCACGTGCGGTGAGCCGCGCGTTACGTCCGGCGGTGAATAGAACAGCGTGTCGACCATCTCGTAGATGGCGTGGAATCCTTCCAGCCGCCCGCCGCGCGTGAACAACGGTTCGATCCGGTCCAGCATGCCCCGAAGTCCGCGCATCAGCCGTGCGCCTCTATTTCATCGAGGTTCATGCGCAGGAACGGACCGTATTCGTACTTGCCGTTGCAGACGAACGAACACAGCGCCAGGTCCTCCTCGTCCAGCTCGAGGCAACCGAGTTCACGCGCACGATCGGTGTCTTCGACGAGCAGCGCTTTCAACAGCGGCGTAGGCAGGATATCGAGCGGCATGACCTTCTCGAACGTGCCGATCGACACCATCGCGCGCGGGCTGCCGTTCTGCGTCGTCGTCATCGCGAATTTGTTCCTGCCAAAAAGCTGCGCGGCATAGGCACGAATCGCGGAGTACTTGCCGAAGCCAGGCCGCATCCATGCGAGGAACTCGCGCGGACTGCCCTCGCCGAGCACGCTCACCTGGTTGTGGTAGCGACCGAGATACCCCAGCGGGCCGGATGCCTGGTGTCCGTTCAATATCGAACCGCTGATGATGCGCAAACGGCCCTTTGCCGTTTCGCCGCGCAACAGGTCAGCCGTGCTGGCGCCGATACGCGTGCGCAGCAGACGCGGCCGCAGTGCCTCTGGGCCGCCGAGCGCGACGATCTTTTCCATGGGCAGCCTGCCCGTCGTAAACAGGCGGCCTGTGGCGATGACGTGCTGGTAGCCGATGTGCCAGGCGGTCTTGTTCGGTCCGACGGGATCGAGGAAGTGGATGTGCGTGCCGACGAGGCCTGCGGGGTGTGGGCCCGCGAACTCCGCATGCCGGAACGGTTCGCCGTCCGGACACGGTATGCCGGACCCCGGCGCAGTGCAGACATAGATTTTTGGCGCCCCGAGACAGCCGAGTACCTTCAGCCCGTGCAGGAAGTCGTCGCCGGCATCAGCGATGATGACGGCCGGATCCGCCGCCAGCGGGTTGGTATCGATCGCCGTCACGAATAACGCCGCGGGCACGGTGCCGGGTTTCGGAATATGACTGAAGGGCCGCGTCCGGAGTGTCGTCCACAGGCCGGAGGCCAGCATGACGTCCTGGACTTTCCTGGCATCGAGCGTTGACAGCCGGTTTGCGTCGCAGGCGTCGAATGTTTCCGGATCGTCGCCGTCGAGACGGATGACGACTGACTGCAGTGCCCTTTTCGCGCCGCGGTTGATTGCCGACACGACCCCGGTCCCCGGTGCCGTGAACCGGACGTCCGGCTCCTCCTTGGAGACGAACAGCGTCTGGCCGGCGCGCACACGCTCTCCCTCGCTGACAGCCATTCGCGGCCGCAAGCCGATGATGTCGGTCGCAACGACCGCAACTGACTCCACCTCAGCGCCTGCCGAGATCTCCTGAACGGGCTCGCCGTCGATGGGAATGGTCAGGCCCTTTCTTATTCTTGTTTGCATGCGAATCAGCGTGCGACGAGATCAGGGCGCCGCTGTCACGATCCCCAGAAAGCGACGAACAATGCACAGCCTGCAATCCAGATCGAACCGATCGTGTGTATCGCGAGCGTGGATTCGATCGCGCCCGTCATCGCTGGCCGGTCTTCGATGCCGCCGCGAATCGCGCGGCTCGCCCGGAATGCCAGCACCAGCAGGATGATCGGCACAACCGGCGTCAGCATCGGCAAGGTTCCCTCGATCGCCAGCCAGACTGCAGCGCCCGCCGCAACGATGTGCAGTGCCGCATACAGAATGGCGGTGCCGCGATACCGCAGGCGCACCGCCAGCGTCCGTTTGCCGGTTGCTTCGTCCGCCTGGATATCGGGCACTTCGTTGATCAACAGGATGGCCGTGACCCAGGCGCTGATGGGCAGCGAAAACAGGATGACGTCCAGGTCGATCACGCCGCTCTGCAGCCATGCAGATCCGGCCACCGGCAGGATGCCGAAACCAACGCCGACAGCCGCTTCACCGAAACCGATCGCGCTGAGACGAACCGGCCCGAGCGAATACAGCGTCGCCAGCAAGATGCCCGCGATGCCCAGCCACAACACCACCGCGCCCTTGACGAGTATCAGCCACAGGCCGGCAAGGGCAGCAATCGCGATCAGCGTGATGCCCAGCCGCGCCATGCCGCTGGCGGTCATGATGCCGGCCTGGATAAACCGGGAACCACCCGTATACGGATAGATTCGATCCTCGTTCTGGCGATCGGTGCCGCCGGCATCGTCACCGACGTCGTTCAGGACGTTTGCGCCTGCATGAACGCAGACCGTTGCCAGCAGCGCGACTGCAAAGACCAGTGCGTCGAAGCCGCCGGACACCATGCAGCCCCAGGCGGTCCCTGCGAGCACCGGCAGCACCGATGCCGGGAAGAACTTGGGTCGCGTGGCGTGGAAGAACCGCTTCAGCTGGCGGCCAAGCGAAGATCCGAGAAATTGTGCCGGCTGGGGCCCGGCCGCAGGCAGGTTGTCTGTGGACATCAATTTGCACCCTTTGGCGCGACCTGACAGGTCAGCATGGCGCCACGATTCGATTACACGTTGCTTTGTACCGAATTCGGCATACCCGGTACAGGGGTTCTCGATACGCGCTTAGCTGGAATCGCTCACTTCTTTGCAATTCGCCAGCTTCGGTATGCGATCGCACCTGCGACGATCGCGACAAACGTATAGGGAAGATGATGTGCTCCCAGCGTTTGGTGCACGAGCTGCATGACCAGACCGTATTCATGGTCGAGTACATCGGCGTGCACGGCCCCGCTGCACACGGTGAGTAACAGGGCGATGGTAATCCGCAGCATTTCCCCCTCCTCCGTTCGAGCCAAGGCGATGCGTGATTGTCAGGATAGGCCCGCAGCAACACTACTGAAATAGGCGTAACTACGTACAGTATCCCGGCTACTGCGGCGACTATGATCAATGTGCCGGGAAACTGCGCCAGAGCCTCTGAGAGGGGATCAACGTGTGCCTTGCCATCCCAATGAAGATCACAGTGATCGACGGCTTCAACTGCACCTGCGAAGCGCGTGGAATCGAACGTGACGTCAGCCTGTTCATGCTGCAGGGTGAGGAACTCGCACCGGGTGACCACATACTCGTCCATGTCGGTTACGCAATACAGAAAGTTTCCGAGTCCGAAGCGAGGGCTTCGTGGGAGCTGTTCGACGAGATGCTGGCCGCCGGTGCCTGAGAGCGAGCCCACGGGAGAGGATCGATGTGTGATACCTGCGGCTGTAACGTTACTCCGGGCAATCGACACCGGATTGCCGCCGGTGGCCACCTGCACAAGACCTCCTCAGGCAACGAATCAGTAGAAGTCCTCGAATCGCTGCTCAAAGCGAACGACGAACAGGCCCGTCACAACCGTTTTCACTTCAGCGAGCACGGCGTCCTCGCCGTCAACCTGATGTCTTCCCCCGGTGCCGGCAAGACTTCCCTGCTCGAGGCGACGATCGATGCTCTGGGCAACGAGCTTCGCATTGCGGTCATCGAGGGCGATCTCGAAACCGAGAACGACGCCGTTCGCATCAGGGCCAGGGGGGTGC
>JBFIQH010000171.1:0-6451 GCA_041609735.1 Woeseiaceae bacterium
CGCAACAACAACGGTCGTATCACCGTGCGCCATCAGGGCGGTGGCCACAAGCAGCGCTATCGCATCATCGACTTCAAGCGCGACAAGGACGGAATTCCGGGCGTCGTAGAGCGTCTCGAATACGACCCGAACCGGAGCTCGCACATCGCGCTGGTCAAGTACGCCGATGGCGAACGCCGTTACATCCTCGCGCCGAAAGGCATCGAGGCCGGCACGCCGGTCATGAGCGGCGAAGAAGCGCCGATCAAGATTGGCAACGCGCTGCCGCTGAAGTCGATCCCGGTCGGTACCGTGATCCACAACATCGAGATGAAACCGGGCAAGGGCGGTCAGCTGATTCGCTCGGCCGGTGGCGCAGCGCAGCTCGCGGCCCGTGAAGGCGTATACGCCACGGTGCGGCTGCGTTCCGGCGAAATGCGCCGCGTGCACGCGGACTGCCGCGCGACGATTGGTGAAGTGGGTCACGGCGAACACAACCTGCGCAAGCTCGGCAAGGCCGGCGCGAAGCGCTGGCGCGGTGTGCGCCCGACCGTGCGCGGTGTCGCGATGAACCCGGTCGACCACCCTCACGGTGGTGGTGAAGGCAAGACATCGGGCGGCCGGCATCCGGTGAGCCCGTGGGGCAAGCCGACAAAAGGCGCGAAGACGCGCAAGAACAAGCGCACGGACAGCATGATTGTCCGCCGCCGCAAACGTAAAAAATAGGAATGGGTGTGGGAGGGCCTGCAGGCCCGTTCGCGGCTATCCCCAAAGGGGAGACCCAAGCCGCTCCTACAGCAGCGAGACAGAACAGGAAGGAGGGCCTCAGGGCCCGACACGAAGAGAGAAGGATCAGAACAGATGCCACGCAGTGTACGTAAAGGGCCGTTCGTCGACACCCATCTGCAAAAGAAGGTCGCCGAAGCGTCCGCCAAGAACGATCGTCGTCCGATCAAGACCTGGTCGCGCCGTTCGATGGTGTTGCCCGACATGGTTGGCTTGACGATAGCGGTGCATAACGGCCGTCAGCACGTGCCGGTCCTGATATCCGAAAACATGGTCGGCCACAAGCTCGGCGAGTTTGCGCAGACCCGTACGTTCCGCGGTCACTCCGGTGACCGGAAGACGAAGTAAGCCTCGGGAGTCCATGGACATGCAGGTTGCAGCAACACTTCGATACGCACGCATTTCGCCGCAGAAATGCCGGCTGGTGGCAGACGTCATTCGCGGCAAGACGGTTGATGATGCGCTGCGCACATTGACGTTTTCGCCGAAGAAGAGCGCGCGGATCGTGAAGAAGGTTCTGGAGTCGGCAATCGCCAACGCAGAGCACAATCACGGAGCGGACATCGACGAGCTCAAGGTATCGACGATCGAGGTCAACGAGGCGCCGACGTACCGGCGATACCGCGCCCGGGCGAAGGGCCGCGGTGCACGCATTATCAAGCGAAACAGCCATATCACAATCCGGGTAGCGGACGAGTAGAAAGCATGGGTCAAAAAGTACATCCAACCGGTATTCGCCTTGGCATCGTCAAGGACTGGACGTCGAAGTGGTACGCCGATTCGAAGACGTATTCGACCTACGTCAAGACGGATCACGACGTGCGCACGTTCATCAAGAAAAAGCTGAAGGACGCGTCCGTCAGCCGCATCTCGATCGAGCGTCCCGCCGGCAAAGCCAACATCACGATCCACACGGCTCGTCCGGGTATCGTCATTGGCAAGAAGGGCGAAGACATCGAAAAGCTGCGCGCGGAAGTCGCGAAGCTGTCCGGCATGCACATCAATGATGTGCGCATCAATATCAGCGAGATTCGCAAGCCGGAACTCGATGCGCAGCTCGTCGCCGAGGGGATTGCGCAGCAGCTCGAGCGCCGCGTCATGTTCCGTCGCGCGATGAAGCGTGCAGTCACAAACACGATGCGCGTCGGCGCCGAAGGCGTGAAGGTCAAGGTAGGCGGTCGTCTGAATGGTGCGGAAATCGCGCGTTCGGAATGGTACCGGGAGGGCCGCGTGCCGCTGCATACGCTGCGTGCCGATATCGACTACGGCGTTGCCGAGGCGAACACGACTTATGGCGTCATTGGCGTCAAGGTATGGATCTTCAAGGGCGAGGTCTTCGACAAGCACGAGCCCAAGGCCCAGGAATCGACGGAGGCGGCAGCAGGCGCGCGTGCCTGATCGCGGCTTTTAAGGAATTGAACGATGTTACAGCCTAAACGTACAAAGTTTCGCAAGCAGCACAAGGGTCGCAATCGCGGTCTCGCGATTCGCGGCAGCTCGGTGTCGTTCGGCGAATATGGCTTGAAGGCAACCGGTCGCGGACGCATGACGGCGCGCCAGATCGAGGCTGGCCGACGCGCGATGACGCGTTATATCAAGCGTGGCGGCAAGATCTGGATACGTGTATTCCCGGATAAGCCGATTACGAAAAAGCCGCTCGAGGTGCGCCAGGGTAAGGGTAAGGGCAACGTCGAGTACTGGGTGTGCCAGATCCAGCCGGGCCGGGTTCTCTATGAGATGGAAGGCGTCACCGAAGAAGTGGCGCGCGAGGCATTCCGCCTCGCCGCAGCAAAGCTGCCGTTCCAGACCGAATTCGTTACAAGGCAGGTGATGTGATGGAGGCGAGTGAACTCCGCAGCAAGTCGTTGGAAGAGCTCAATAACGAGCTGGTCGAGCTGCGTCGCGAACAATTCAAGCTGCGCATGGCGCAGGCGAGCGGTGAGCAGAATCGCCACTCCGAGCATGGCCGGGTAAGAAAGGATATTGCCCGCATCAAGACCGTTTTGTCCGAAATGAAAAACGAGTCGGGCAAAAAGAAAGGTAAGAAGAAATGAGTGAACAGACGAAAAATCAACGCACGGTCGTTGGTCGCGTCGTCAGCGACAAGATGGATAAAACCGTCTCCGTCGCGATCGAGCGCATGATCAAGCATCCGATGTACGGCAAGTACATTCGCCGCACGTCGAAAGTGCTGGCGCACGATGCTGCAAACGAGTGCAAGCCCGGCGATCGTGTGGCGATTTCCGAGGTCCGGCCGATTTCGAAGAACAAGGCATGGACCGTGGTGAACATTGTCGAACGCGCGGCCGAGAGCCAATAAGACAGGAAGCTGAGTCATGATTCAGATGCAGACAGTTCTCGATGCCGCAGACAACTCTGGTGCGCGGCGCGTGCAGTGCATCAAGGTGCTGGGCGGTTCCAAGCGCCGCTATGCCAGCGTCGGTGACGTTATCAAGGTCAGTGTCAAGGATGCGATTCCGCGCGGCAAGGTCAAAAAGGGCGAGGTGTATAACGCCGTCGTCGTTCGCACGCGCAAGGGCGTTCGCCGCAAGGACGGCTCGCTGATCCGGTTCGACGGCAACGCGGCGGTTCTTTTGAACGCGCGTCTCGAGCCGATCGGCACACGTATTTTTGGCCCGGTGACGCGTGAACTGCGCACCAACCGCTTTATGAAGATTATTTCGCTGGCACCCGAGGTCCTGTAAGGACCCGCGAGTAAACGGTTAAGAACATATGAACAAGATCAGGAAAGGCGACGAAGTCATCGTGCGTACCGGCAAGGACAAGGGCCGGCGCGGCACCGTGCTGGAGGTGTTCCAGGACGGGCGGGTCATCGTGGAAGGTATCAACATCGCCAAGAAGCACGTGAAGCCGAACCCGAATCTCGGTGAGCCTGGCGGAATCCAGGACAAGGCAATGCCGATTGAGCATTCGAACCTGATGGTGTTCAACCCGAAGACAAAGTCGGGCGAACGGATTCATTTTGGCACCGACAAGAATGGCAACAAGGTTCGCGTGTTCAAAAGCGGCGACGTGGTTGACATCTAGATTGATTGTAGGAGGGCCTTCGGGCCCGCAACGGCAACGTAGGAGGGCCTTTAGGCCCGAAAGGTATCGCGGCTGAGGCCGCTCCTACGAGCCGCTCCTACCGGCAGCAGGACTATCGAGAAATTGCAAATGGCACGTTTACACGAGAAGTACAAAAAGGAATTGGCTCCTGAGATCCAGAAGAAGCTGGGTCTCAAGAACCCGATGCAGGTTCCAAAGATCACCAAGATTACGCTGAACATGGGCGTGGGTGAGGCTGTGGCCGACAAGAAGATCCTCGAAAACGCACGCGCAGACATGGAGAAGATTGCCGGCCAGAAGCCGGTCATTCGCAAGGCGCGCAAGTCGGTTGCCGGCTTCAAGATCCGTGACGGCATGCCCATCGGCTGCAAGGTCACGCTGCGTCGCGAGCGCATGTACGAGTTCCTGGATCGCCTCGTCAACATCGCGATCCCGCGTATCCGTGACTTTCGTGGCCTCAACTCGCGCTCGTTCGACAAGCAGGGCAACTACAGCATGGGCGTCGCCGAGCAGATCATCTTTCCGGAGATCAACTACGACGAGGTCGATGCACTGCGCGGCATGGACATCACGATCACGACGACGGCTCGCAATCCCGAGGAAGGCCGGGCGCTGTTGGAAGCGTTTAATTTCCCGTTCAAGAAATAGGACTGCGTTGTCAGGGCGTTGATTCCAGAAATTCACTTCAAGAGTACTTATTAGCATGGCAAAAACATCGATGATTCAGCGCGAACTGAAGCGCGAAAAGCTGGTCGCCAAGTACGCGAAAAAGCGTGCCGAGCTGAAGGCGATTATTCGCAACATCAATTCGAGCGAAGAAGAGCGCGCCGCGGCGCAGGCGAAGCTGAATGCAATGCCGCGCGACGCGAGCCCGATTCGGCAGCGCAACCGCTGCTCGATCACGGGACGTCCGCATGGCGTTTATCGCAAGTTTGGCCTTGCGCGTAACAAGCTGCGTGAATCCGCGATGAGAGGCGAGATTCCGGGCCTGACCAAAGCCAGCTGGTAGGCGGAGAACGATTATGAGTATGACGGACCCTATCGCGGACATGCTGACGCGCATCCGCAATGGACAGAAGGCTCGCAAGGTCAGCGTTTCGATGCCGGCGTCGACGGCGAAGATCGCGGTTGCGCGGGTATTGAAGGACGAGGGCTACATCTCGGACTTTTCGACCGAAGGCGAAGGCGCGCAGAAGACGCTGAGCGTCGAGCTCAAGTATTTCGAAGGCTCGCCGGTCATCGAGAGCATCCAGCGTGCCAGCAAACCCGGCCTCAGGATCTATCGCGGCAAGGATGACCTGCCGAAGGTACTGGGTGGCCTCGGCGTCGCGATCGTGTCGACGTCTGCCGGCGTCATGAGCGACCGGCAGGCGCGGGAAAAAGGTATTGGTGGAGAGGTTCTCTGCATCGTTTCCTGATGCGTCAAGAGCTTTAGAAGAGACAGGACTATGTCAAGAATTGGTAAAGCACCGGTCGAACTGCCGAAGGGCGTCGAATTCAAGCAGGACGGCAACGTCGTCACGCTGAAGGGCAGCAAGGGCTCGTTGACGATGGAGCTGAACAGCGAAGTCGAGCTCACGCAGGACGACAACGTGTTGACGCTGGCACCGCGCTCCGGGTCGCGTTTTGCATCGGCGATTTCCGGCACGATGCGTGCGCTGCTCGCCAATATGGCCGAAGGAGTGTCCGAGGGCTTCGAGCGCAAGCTGGAGCTGGTTGGTGTCGGTTATCGCGCGCAGGCGCAGGGCAACAAGCTGAACCTGACGCTCGGTTTCTCGCACCCGGTCGTGCATGAGCTGCCGGAAGGTATCTCGGTCGAAACGCCGAGCCAGACCGAGATCGTCATCAGAGGTGCTGACAAACAGAAGGTTGGCCAGGTCGCTGCCGACATTCGCGGCTACCGTCCGCCGGAGCCCTACAAGGGCAAGGGCGTGCGCTACGCGGATGAGCGTGTCGTGATCAAGGAAGCCAAGAAAAAGTAGGCGTAACGCTTAAGGCAACTAATTATGAAGCTGGACAAGAAACAGAATCGACTGCGCCGCGCCCGCAAGGGCCGCGCGAAAATTCGCGAGCTGGTCGTGAATCGCCTGAGCGTTCACCGCACGCCGCGTCATATCTACGCGCAGATCATCGGTGCCGACGGCGCCAAGGTGCTGGTGTCGGCGTCGACGCTGGAGACGGAGGTGCGCAAGGGCATCAAGAGCGGCGGCAACGTCGAGGCAGCGGCCATCGTCGGCGCGCGTATTGCCGAAAAGGCGAAGGCAGCCGGTATCGATACCGTTGCATTCGATCGATCCGGGTTCCGCTATCACGGTCGCGTCAAGGCTCTGGCCGACGCCGCTCGTGAAGCCGGCCTCAAGTTCTAGGACGAGATCAGATAATGGCAAGAAATGACCACAATCAATCCAGTGACGACCTGATCGAGAAGCTCGTCACCGTCAATCGTGTCGCAAAAGTCGTCAAGGGTGGCCGCATGTTCGGTTTCACCGCGTTGACGGTCGTCGGTGACGGCCAGGGCAAGGTGGGTTTTGGCTACGGCAAGGCGCGCGAGGTACCGATCGCGATCCAGAAGGCGATGCAGAATGCCCGCAAGAACCTGATCAGCGTCAACCTGAAC
>JBFIQH010000172.1:0-6410 GCA_041609735.1 Woeseiaceae bacterium
CGAAACCTCACTCATCCGCAGGGCCTGTACACACCACCTGCCATCCGAACCCCAGTCACGATGACCAAGACATCAGAATCGATCACACGGCGTGGTTTTCTTCGGGGTGCCTCGTCTGTTGCGGCCGCGGGCGGATTGTCGGCGGTGCTGCCATTGCCTGCGTGGGCATTGCAGGCACAGTCGAGCAGCGTCAGTGATGTCTGGGATTTGACCATCGGCGATACGCCTGTCGTCTTTAACGACCGGCGGGCGATGGCGACAGGCATCAACGGGTCGGTGCCGGGGCCGCTCGTCAGGCTACGGGAAGGCCAGCGTGTCGTTTTGAACGTGACCAACCGGCTCACGGCAGACACATCGATACATTGGCATGGATTGTTGCTGCCGTTCGACATGGACGGCGTGCCGGGCATCAGCTTCGATGGCATCAAGCCCGGCGAAACGTTTCGCTACGAATTCGACGTGCGGCAGAACGGCACCTACTGGTATCACAGCCATTCCGGCTACCAGGAGCAGATGGGGGTTTACGGGCCGCTCGTTATCGACCCGGCCGGCCCTGATCCGGTCGCATTCGACCGCGAGTTCGTCGTGCTGTTGTCCGACTGGACGTTCGAGGATCCGCGCGTTGTCTTCGCCAACCTGAAGCGCGGCGAGGAGTTCTACAACCCCAATCGCCGGGCCGACGGCAAGATCCTGGACGGCTGGTCGCGCATGCGCATGTCGAAAACCGACATCGCCGACGTCACCGGCATGACGTACACCTACCTGATGAACGGCCGCGACGCCGTCGGCAACTGGACCGGGGTGTTCCGGCCTGGCGAGCGCGTGCGGTTGCGCGTCATCAATGGTTCGGCGATGTCGTTCTTTAACGTCCGTATTCCGGGCATCACGATGACCGTGGTGCAGGCCGACGGCCAGCACGTCGAGCCGGTCGACGTCGACGAGTTTCAGATCGGCACCGCAGAAACCTACGACGTCATCGTCTCACCGGACGACGGCGCATGGACGATCATGGCCGAAGCAATGGACCGCAGCGGATTCGTGCGCGGCACGCTGAGCAGCCGACCCGGCGCGACTGCGGACGTGCCGCCGCTGCGTGAACCGCCCGTGCTGTCGATGACCGACATGGGCATGGACCACGGCAGCATGGATCACGACATGCACGGCGGCATGAATCACGACATGCACCGCGGCATGACTCACGACATGTCTGCATCAATGGATCACAGCATGCACGGCACGATGACGGAACCCGAGGTGACACACGACCACCCGCGCGGCCCGGGTGTCGACATGGTGCCGGACAAGGTCATCAGCCGTCTCGACCACCCCGGTCTCGGGCTGGACAACGTGCCGCATCGCGCGCTGCGTTATTCGGATCTGAAGAGCACGACGGTGAACAAGGACCCGCGCAAGCCGGGCCGCACGCTCGAGCTGCACCTCACCGGCAACATGCACCGCTACATGTGGTCATTCGACGGCGTCCGATTCAACGAGGTCAAAGACCCGATCGACTTCGAGTACGGAGAACGACTGCGCCTCGTGCTCGTCAACGACACGATGATGTCACACCCGATTCACCTCCACGGCATGTTCGTCGAACTCGTCAACGGCAATGGCAGAAGAAACCCGCGCAAGCATACGGTCGTCCTGAAGCCCGCGGAGCGCGTCGCCGTCGACATCACGGCCGATGAACCGGGCCCGTGGGCGTTTCATTGTCACCTGCTGTATCACATGAACGCCGGCATGATGCGCGTCGTGCGCGTCGTGCAACCGGGTGCTGCTTGATCCGCACTGCAGCTGCTCTTGTCGGTTTTTTTGTCGCAAGCGCTGCCGCGCTTGCTGAATCCGGCATGCATCATGGCGAGTCGCTGTTCTACTACGTCGAGGCGGAGCGACTCGAATACCGCGACGACGCCAGCGCAACGCTGTGGGACTTGCAGGGCTGGTACGGCAGCGATCTCCACAAGCTGTGGATCAAGACGGAAGGCCACGCTAACGACAGTAACGTTGAAGACGCGGAGCTGCAGGTCCTCTACAGCCGCGCGTGGACGGCATTCTTCGACCTGCAGTTCGGCTTGCGCGTCTCCGAGATCGACGACGGCGACATCGTATCGGCCGTCGCCGGCCTGCAGGGAATGGCGCCTTACCGGGTCGAGGTCGATGCGGCGCTCTTTGTTTCGGAAGACGGCGACGTCAGCATCCGGACGGAATTCGAACGCGACATATTCCTGACCGAGCAGCTAATCCTGCAGCCGAGGGCCGAAATCGACATCGCTCTGCAGGACATCCCGGAACTCGGCGTCGGCAGCGGCCTCTCCGAACTGTCGCTGGGCCTCAGGCTGCGCTACGAAGTAACCCGCAAGTTCGCCCCCTACCTCGGCATCGAACACGAACGCAGCTTCGGCGACACCGCCGACCTCCTCGAAGCGGCCGGACAGGACCCCGAAGAGACAACCCTGCTGGCAGGCCTGCGTTTCTGGTTCTAGTCCCGCTTGAGTCACGACAGACCGTGCTGGCTGGGAGAGGATGCTGGTTCAGGATGCACTGGAGCGGCGACGGGTGACGTGCATGGGTCCTTGCGGATGAGTGAGGTTCCGAAGTAGCAGGGGCCCATGCACGTCACTCGCCGCGACGTTTCAGCCCTTGTCCAGCGTTCTTGGGCCCGATATGCCGATCCCCCCGCGCCTCCGCCAGCACCACCTGCCGACGCCGCTCCGCAAGTCGCGCCTCACGCTCACTATCGAGTTCGCCAACGCAATGCGGGCAAGACACCCCTTCCCGGTAATCGGCCGATGCCAAATCCTCGCTCGATAGCGGTCGCCGGCAGGCATGGCACTGCACGTAGCCGCCCTCGGCAAGATCGCGGTCCACGGCGACCCGCGTATCGAAGACGAAGCACTCGCCACTCCAGCGATTGTCCTCGGCCGGCACCTGCTGCAGGTAGTTCAGGATTCCGCCCCGCAGGTGATACACCTCGTCAAACCCGAGCTCGAGCATCAGCGCCGTCGCCTTCTCGCAGCGGATGCCGCCGGTGCAGAACATCGCCAGGCGCTTGCCTTTTGCAGTCTCTGCCAGCTGCTCCGCAAACTCGGGAAACTGGCGAAAGCTGTCGGTGCCGGGGTCGACCGCCCGTGGAAATGTTCCGACCTCGATTTCGTAGTGATTGCGTGTATCGACAACGACAACATCCGGGTCGTCGATCAGCGCGTTCCAGTCCGACGGCTCCACGTAGGTCCCCGCATTGCGGTGCGGCAGGATGTCGGGTCGGCCGAGCGTAACGATCTCTTTTTTGACGCGGACGCGCATGCGGCGAAACGGCGCTTCGCCTGCCTCTGTCCAGCGCGCGTCGACCGGCGTATCGAGCGCAAGTCGTTCACGAATCCAGCCAAATACGGCATCGATCGCATCTCGATCGCCAGCCAGCGTGCCATTGAATCCCTCTTTTGCGACGAGCACGGTGCCGAGCAGCCCCTGACGATCGCACTCGGCCTGCAGCCCGTCCCGAAACATCTGCGGATCCGCAAGATCCAGGAATCGATAGAACGCCGCGACGTTCATCGTTGGTCGGCGTCTTCGACAGGCGTCAGCGACAGTATCGAATGCCGGATCTGCTCGCCGAGCACGTGTCGCGCGTCGGCGCCGATACCGACGATATCGTCGTCGAACTCCAGTTTGCCGTCGGCATTGCGGCGCAGCACCTGCTGCTCCAGCAGCTGGTGTATGAAGTCGTGAAACAGCGACTTGTTGAAGAAGTCGGGCGAGTGCAGACCATAGATAATCGACAGGCGCTCGGCACTCTGCTGGCACAGTGTCTCCAGCCTTGCACGCGACAGCGTGCCGGACCCGTTGCGGATCAGCAGTGCGATTGCAAGATAGAAGCGCTGCAGCATCGGCACCATGGACTGGCCCAACATCAGCAGCTGGAAGGCCTTTTCCGACCCTGCGGGCGGCCTCTCGAGCATCTTCTTGTTCTGGCCGCGCGTCAGGATACCGAGCTCCAGCAGCGCCTCGATTGCTTCGGTGGTCACGTCATCAATATCACTGAAGCGCCATTTCAGGCACAGCTCTTTTTTCATGAAGGGATAAATGAGCTGCACCAGTCGCTGCAGTTCGGCATGCTCGTGCTGCCGCCCCTGGATGAAACAGCACGCGACTGCCGCAGGGACCGCGACGAGGTGCAGGATATTGTTGCGAAAATAGGTCATTAAAACCGCGGTTTCTTCCGGCATGTTGATGACCTGGCCCATCGGGTGCGTCGAGCGGCTGATGACGTCGAGCTTTTCGCCATGGGCGATGATTGTGTCGGGCGTCATGTCGGGCAACGTGACCGACTGCGAGTAACGAAACCGGCGCAACAGGTCGAGGCTCAGCTGCAGCTGGCGCCGCAATTCGTCGAGGCCGATGCGCTGTTTCGGGGTCGCCAGCAGCGACAGCGCCAGCAAACTGATCGGCGTCACCGCCGCGGCCGCGTTGATGCCATACATGATTTCCGCGCCGAGGCGATCGACGACATTGCTGAGCCAGTCCGGTCGTGTGTCGTCCTTCGGCGTCGACTCGCGCCAGTCCGGCTGAACATCATCGAGAACACGCTCCAGCTCGATCGGCTCGCCGATATTGACGTAGACCTTGCCGAAATTCTCACGCAGCGACTTGACGGACCTGATCAAACCGAACAAGGATTCCTTTTTCTTTTCAGCGCCGCCGAGTTCGCTGATGAACGAGTCGCCCTCGATCAGCTTTTCGTAGCCGAAGTAGATCGGCACGAATACGACATCACGCCTCGGATGCTGGATGTAGGCATTGACGGACATTGCAAGCATGCCGCCTTTCGGCGACAGCAGGCGCCCGGTGCGGCTGCGCCCGCCCTCCACGAAGTACTCGATCGAGTGTCCGCGTGACAGAATTTTTTGCAGGTAGGCATCGAAAACCGCAGCGTAGAGCCGGTTACCCTTGAACGTCCTGCGCAGGAAGAACGCGCCGCCGCGCCGCAGGATCGAACCAACGATCGGCATATTGAGGTTGATGCCCGCGGCAACGTGAGGAATGTGCAGCCCTTCCTCGTAGACGATATAGCCGAGCAGCAGGTAGTCGAAGTGGCTGCGATGACAGGGCACGTAGATCACTTCCTTGTCTTCGGCAACGGCATGAACGCGATCCATGTGATTCAGCTCGATGCCGTCGTAAATCCGGTGCCACAGCCATTTCAGGAAACGTTCGACGATGCGAATGGTCGGGTACGAGATGTCGGCGGCAATCTCGAGCGCGTAATCACGCGCATTGCGCTCTGCCTTGTCGCGGGCTCCGGGATCGCCGCCCGCCTCCGCCGCGATCGCCCGTTGCACGCTCGGTGCGGCCAGAACCTGGTTGACTAGCGTGCGCCGATGCGACAGATCGGGGCCCAGCGTGGCCGCTCGCCGATGTCGGAAATGCGCGCGCAGTATCCGCGATACTTTGCGCACGGCATGCGGCGGCATCGCCCCATCCTCGATGATCGAGCTGATCGGCAAAGCCTCGCTGAGACGCAGCAAGGTATTGCGCCCATGAAGAACCGTTGCGAAAAATTTTCGCGTGCGACCGACGACATCCCAGTTCTCGGCGAACAGCAGCTTGAAGATCGACCGCTCCTTGTCCGGCGAACGCCCCCAGTAGATTGCGACCGGAATCAGCAACAGGTCCTGCGAGTTTTCGCCGCCGGCAGCCTCGAGAAGGCGCGTCAGCCGCTCGGAAACGGTCTTCGATGGCCGGCGCCAGAAGAAGCCTTCCAGCCGGCGCAGCGTGACAACGCTGCGCGACTCGCTGGCGCTGCCGTACTCCAGCCTGGCCGTCGGCGACGGCAGCCCGTGCAGCCGACAGGCACGTTCGAGCGCCAGCAGGTCGGCGAGCCCGCCTGTTTCCAGGACGTAGCAGACGGCAGCGCCAGGACGGCAAACGAGCTCGGCCGGCGAGTCAGGCTGAATCGCCGGCCGAGCCCATACGGAAAAAATTTTGCCCGCCAGCCAGTACAGCGGGCGGGCAAAAAGATCCACGAATTTCATGGCGGATCGAAAGACCCGAAAAGAATTGTGGAGGTGCCGTTAGTTAACGGCCTCTTCCACCTCGTCTTTCTTGTCCATGATCGCGTTTTCGACTTCCTTGGCCTTGTCCATGGCGCCTTCATAGGCGTCACCCATGGCTTCCTTGCCCTCTTCGACCATTTCACCGGCCTTGTCGGCGGCATCGCCCATCGCGTCGCCGGCGTCATCCACCATGTCGCCAGCGGCATCGGCGGCGTCATCGGCCATGTCGCCGGCTGTATCGGCGGCTTCTTCCGCGGCTTCTTTCATGTCTTCCATCGCGGAGCCCGACTTGTCATCGGAGCCGCCACAACCTACGAAGGCCAGGCAAATGGCCAGTAACAGATATCTCATGTA
>JBFIQH010000173.1:0-6406 GCA_041609735.1 Woeseiaceae bacterium
CATGCCGGGAATCGCCACTGTCGCGGCCGGGTGCGACACGGCGTACTTGAGCAAGAACTGGGCCCAGCTGGTGCAGTCGAAATCGGCAGCCCAATCCGGCAACGGCCGGCCACCAACCTTGTCGAACAGGCGGCCGCCGCCGAATGCGCGGTTGATCATGACGGCGATGCCACGGTCCGCGGCGAGCGGCAGCAGTCGCTCAGCCGATGCGCGCTGTTCCAGCGAGTAGTTGACCTGGATAAAGTCGAGTTCCTCGGTGCGCATGACCTGTTCAAAATCCTCGTACTGGGCCTCGCGTGACGTCGTGATGCCGATGTAACGGATGCGGCCTTTCTGCTTCCATTCGCGCATCACCGGCAGCGCAGCCTGCCAGCCGAGCAAATTGTGCACCTGCATCAGGTCGAACGTCCTGGTCTCGAGTTTCTCTTGTGAATCTTGCATTTGTGCGTTCGTCTCTTCACGGCCGCCGGTTTTGTCGGTCTTGGTTGCGATAAACAGGTCGTCGCGAATGCCGAGGCTGGCGATCAGGTCGCCGAGTACGTTTTCCGAGGTCCGGTACATCGGTGCCGTGTCGATGACGGTGCCGCCGAGCGCGTGAAAGCGCCGCAGAGCGTCCCTGAGCGGTGCGCGGGCTGCCTCGGATCCATCGACGCCGTAGCGATTCGTGCCGAGCCCGATGACCGGGATGGCCTCGCCGGACGACGGAATTCTTTTCGTGATCATGGGTTTGGAGCCTGCGATGGCGCCGGGTCCTGCGATCACAGTGACCGCGGCCAGCGATGCTCGAGTGAATTCTCTGCGCGTGATTCCCATCGTTGTCTCCTGCTGACCGGCTGGCAATTTTACCGGTACTGACACGGGGCGGCGAGACCGGTTCCGGCTCATACCGCCGTACTGTCGTCAAGCGCAGCCGGTAGCGATACTATTGGTGCATACGCAACAATTGACGGGGACTCCGCGACGATGCCGGGACTGTATTTCGAAGAATTTTCGGTCGGGCAGACGTTCGATCATCCGATCCGCCGAACCGTGACCGAGACCGACAACGTGCTGATGACGACGCTGACGCATAACCCCGCGGCACTGCATCTCGATGCCGAAGCGATGAAGAGCAGCGAGTTCGGGCGCGTTCTCGTCAACAGCTGCTTCACGCTGGGCCTGATGGTCGGCATATCCGTCAATGACACGACGCACGGCACAACGGTTGCAAATCTCGGCTGGGACGAGGTGCGGTTCCCGAAACCCGTGTTTCAGGGCGATACGCTGCATATTCAAAGCGAAGTTCTCGAAGTGCGCGAAAGCCGCTCCCGGCCGGACAACGGGATCGTTATATTCGAGCACCGCGCCTTTAACCAGGACGACGAACTGGTTGGCGTCTGCAAGCGCTCGGCACTGATGATGAAGCGGCCGGCGTGATCCGCAGTTTCCTGTTCGTGCCCGCCGACAGCGAGCGCAAGATTCGGCGGGCCGCATCCGCCGGCGCCGATGCGCTGATCTATGACCTGGAAGACTCCGTGAGTCCGTCACACCGGGCTGACGCGAGGAAAATTGCTGCCGCGGCCTGCGAGCGGCGCGACGACGCATGGATACGCATCAACCCGCTGGACACCGAAGATGCCGATCTCGATCTCGAAGCCGTTGTACCTGCGAGACCCGCAGGCATCATTCTGCCCAAGCCCGAATCCGCCGCAGATGTCATCGACCTTGCCGCCAGGCTCGACGAACTCGAGGCCGCAAGCGGCCTCGATGACGGAGCCATTCGCATCATCGCCTTGTGCACGGAACAGCCGGCGGCACTTTTTTCGCTCGGCGGCTACGTCGGTGCAACGCCGCGCCTCGCGGGCCTGACCTGGGGCGCCGAGGATCTGAGTACGGCAGTCGGCGCGACCCAAAACCGCGACGAGGCCGGCAACTGGTTGCCGCCGTATGAGCTTGCGCGATCGCTTTGCCTGTTCGCGGCGGCTGCAGCCGGGGTTCAGGCGATCGACACCGTGGTTACCGATTTCCGCAATGAAGATGGTGTGCAACGCTACGCAGTGCGGGCCAAACGCGACGGCTTTACCGGCATGCTTGCGATTCACCCGGCGCAGGTCGACATCATTAACCGGGCGTTCACGCCCACTGCGGAAGAGCTTGAGCGTGCGCGCCGTATTGTCGCGCTGTTTGACGAGAATCCCGACGCTGGTACGCTCGGCATGGATGGCAAGATGATTGATCGGCCGCATTTATTGCAGGCGCGACAAATCATCGAGCTTGCGAAATCCAGCGGCGAGTCCGACTAGAAAAACGGAGCAGCAATGACCGAAGTCTATCCTGTCAATGAAGACACGCGTTCGCGTGCACTGATCGACGCGGCTCGGTACGAGTCGATGTACCGCGAATCCGTCGACCATAACGAGGCCTTCTGGGAAGGGCAGGCCGCGCGCCTCGACTGGATCAAGCCTTTCAGCAAAATCAAGGACGTCAGCTTCGCGAAAGACGACCTGCATATTCGCTGGTATTACGATGGCACGCTGAACGCCTGCTACAACTGCGTCGACCGGCACCTCGACGAGAAGGCGGACGACGTCGCGATCATCTGGGAGGGCGATGATCCGTCACGCGACCTGTCTATTACCTATGGGCAGCTGTACGAGCGGGTTTGCCGCTTCGCGAACGTGCTGAAGAGTGTCGGCGCGAAAAAAGGCGACCGGATAACGATTTACATGCCAATGATTCCCGAGGCCGCGGTCGCCATGCTCGCCTGCGCGCGTATCGGCGCAGTACATTCGGTGGTTTTCGGCGGCTTTTCGCCCGATGCGCTGGCCGGCCGGATCCACGATTGCGAATCGAACATCGTCATCACGGCCGACGAGGGTGTGCGCGGCGGCAAGAAGGTGCCGCTGAAAGCAAATGTCGATGCGGCGGCTGCGAACGCCGAGGTGACGACCCTCGAGAAGGTCCTCGTCGTTCGCAATACCGGAGCGGATGTCGTGTGGCATGACGATCGCGACGTCTGGCTGCACGAAGCGGAGGCGGGCGTCGACGATGATTGCCCTTGCGAAGAGATGGGCGCCGAGGATCCGCTGTTTATTCTGTACACGTCCGGTTCGACCGGCAAACCGAAAGGCGTGCTGCACACGACCGGAGGCTATCTCGTTTATGCGTCGATGACGCATGAGTACGTGTTCGACTATCATCCCGGCGATATCTACTGGTGCACGGCGGACGTCGGCTGGGTCACCGGCCACAGCTACATTGTTTACGGCCCGCTCGCCAACGGGGCCATTACGCTGATGTTCGAGGGCGTGCCGAATTACCCGACATCGTCGCGCTTTTGGGACGTCTGCGACAAGCATCAGGTGAATATCTGCTATACGGCGCCGACGGCGATTCGTGCGCTGATGCGTGAGGGCGACGAGCCGGTGAAGCGTACGTCGCGCAAGAGCCTGCGCCTGCTTGGCTCCGTCGGCGAGCCGATCAATCCCGAGGCATGGGAGTGGTACTACCGAGTTGTCGGTAACCAGCGGTGCCCGATCGTCGATACCTGGTGGCAGACCGAAACGGGCGGCATCATGATCAGCCCGCTGCCCGGTGCGACGCCGCTCAAGCCGGGCTCGGCGTCCCGGCCGTTGTTCGGCATTCAGCCGGCGCTCGTCGACGGTGACGGCAAGGAATTGCCCGGCGCGGCGGAGGGCAACCTGATCCTGAAGGACAGCTGGCCTGGCCAGATGCGGACCGTGTATGGCGATCATGCGCGATTCGTCGCAACCTATTTCTCGACGTTCGAGGGCAGTTACTTCACCGGCGACGGCGCGCGACGCGACGAAGACGGCTACTACTGGATCACCGGCCGCGTTGACGACGTGCTGAACGTGTCCGGCCACCGGATGGGTACGGCCGAGATAGAGAGCGCACTGGTTGCGCACAGCGGCGTCGCCGAGGCTGCCGTGGTCGGCTATCCACACGACATCAAGGGGCAGGGCATTTACGCCTACGTCACATTGATGGACGGCGTCGAGCCGAGCGACGAACTAAAAAAGGAGCTACAGGCCTGGGTGCGCAAGGAAATCGGGCCGATCGCCAAGCCGGACCTGATCCAGTGGGCGCGCGGGCTCCCGAAAACCCGCTCCGGCAAGATCATGCGCCGCATCCTGCGCAAAGTGGCGGCCGACGACTACGGCCAGCTTGGCGATACGTCGACGCTCGCGGACCCGGGCGTCGTGAAGGACCTGATCGAGAATCGGCAGAACCGGACCTAGGCCGAGTCAGCGGCTGGCGAGATCGGCGGACGGTTCGTCGTCAAGATCGTCGAACTCGTCGAAGTCGTTTGAATCGTCGTCGAAGATTTCGTCGAAAGATTCGCTTCTCTTCAAGGACACTGTGTTGACCGCATCGTCGACGTCCTCGGCCACAGGCTTCAAAAGCGGTACCGGCTCGGCATTCGCAAGCGGTCCGATGCGTTTGAACTCCGCGATCTGATTGTCGTAGGCCTTCACGAATTCTTCGGCGAACATGCTCGGAAAACGGCCGCTGCCTTTCTCGGTAATCACCGGGTACAGGTCGCAATACAGGTCCCAGTAGCGCATTTTGTTGATGAAGCCGAATAGCGGCAGCGGCTTGTTGTTCTCGTCGAAACTCGACCTCAGTTCGTCCGGATCGAAGCGATCGGCAAACTCATTGAATGCATCGGACATCGCGTCCAAAAAGGCATCCTGGTGGAACAGCAAGTCGCGGCAGACTTCCTTGACCGAATTTCTGGGGCCGAGGTATTCGCCTTCACGACCGACGAGCAGCTGCTTGATCGATCCCAGCGTGCTTTCCGACAGTTTCAGCGGGTTGTTGCGTCGCGGCAGGATACTGGTCTGGTCCAGGCTGAAAGCCGACTTCAGGCTGGCGCGGCTGGCCAGCAGTTTCGCAATGCCGTCGACAAATTCCCGCAATACTTCACCGGCATTTTCCATGACCTCCCGAGGGTCGACGGACGGGTGTAGGTCGGCACGCTTTACGCCGGCAGCGCCGAGAAACGCGTCGAACAGCTCGTCGCTGTCGCGAGGCACCGATGTAGACTGCGGACGTTTCGCAGGCTTTGGCGGGGCCACTTGCGGCGCAATAATTTCAGGCTCCGGCGCGTCCATTCGGGTCGTACCGAACAGCGCCGACTGGAATTCGTCGTCGCCGGTGAGCTCTTCTTCATCGAGCAACTGCACGCCGGTCTTAAGAGAGTCCTCCGGCACCAGCATCTCGATGTCTTCCGGCAGCTCGTGCTCGTCGTCGTCGAGCGGCATGACCAGGCTTTCTCCCTTGTCGAGTTTCACGACAATTTCGAAGTCGCCCATGCGCAGGCGATCGCCATTGAACAGGCGGCGCGGGTTGCCCTTGCCAATCGGCTCGTTCTCGCCGTTGACATAGACGCCGTTCGTGCTGAGGTCGACGAGGTAGTAGATCCCGCCGCGGTAATCGATGACCGCATGGCGGCCCGAAATGTAGCGATCCGGGTCGGGCAGGATCCAGTCGTTTTCGAGCGAACGGCCGATCGAGCCGCCGTCTTCCGCGAACAGTCGCACTGCATCGTCGCCGACGAGTTCGGCATGTTTGCTGACAATTTGCAGTTCCAGTGGCATTGGCGTCTCTCGGGCTCAGGCCAGGTGTGCGGCTGCGCGCCTCACACTGCGGGATATCAACTGTGAATTCTGCAGCGGATCAAGGAGATACGCTGCCAAACAGTTCACATAATCGACTCTCGACCGGCGACGCGACAGGGCTTTAAATGAGTGAAATTTCCCATATTCGGCCTAAGCGGGCGATTCGGCGAAAGCGGCGACCCCCGCGACCGATTTCGATACACTACGCGCCCTGCGGGTTTCACGGCAACGGCCGCCAATAACGATGGGCGACAAACACCTCTACAAAGTGGTCTTCATGAACCAGGGACAGGTCTACGAGATCTATGCCAAGAGCGTCGGCCACGGCTCCCTGTTCGGCTTCGTCGAGATCGAGGAGCTCGTATTCGGCGAGCGTACGACCGTGGTCGTCGATCCAGCCGAGGAAAAAATAAAGTCGGAGTTCGCCAACGTCCGCCGCACCTACTTGCCGATGCATTCCATCATCCGTATCGATGAAGTCGATAAGCAAGGCAAGTTTCGCATCTCGAAGCTCGAGGGCGGCAACGTCGCGCAATTCCCGGTGCCGATGTACACGCCGGGTGATCCGAAATCCTGACCCCGCGCACGCGGTCGGGTATCATCGCGGTTTGCAGACGATTACCGCTACGTTTACAGGCGCACCGTTTTGTCCGATCCCGCTCCCATGAGCCATCCGCCCGATTCGGTGCCCGCATCCGTAACGTTCCTTAGTCTCGACGGCCAGTCCGCGCTGTCGGATTTTCGGCGTGCCCGGCTATTGAAACTGCTGCGGCAACAGGACG
>JBFIQH010000174.1:0-6390 GCA_041609735.1 Woeseiaceae bacterium
ACCAGCTGGTTGATTACGTCACGACAGTCGCATCTCTCAGCGATCGGCTGACGCTCGAAGTCATCGGCTACTCGCACGAGCGGCGGCCAATACTGTTCGTCGTCGCCACATCCGTAGCCAATCATGCGCGCCTCGAGCGCATCAAGACCGACCACGTCACCATCAGCGAACCGACGCTGGCGCAACCGGACCTGGACACCATGCCCGTCATAAGCTGGCTGAACTACGGGGTTCATGGTGCGGAGTCCAGCGGTATGGACGCCGCGCTGCCGTTCATCTATCACCTGGCCGCTGCCGAAGGCGACGACATCGAGGAGCTGCTTGCGAAAAGCGTCATACTGGTAACGGCAATTTTCAATCCCGACGGCCATTCAAAACGGGTCGCCTGGTTCGATGCGTACGGAAGCCAGCGCGACAACGCGGACCCGGCGCACATCGAACACCAGTTCAACTGGCAGCTTGCACGCACGAATCACTATCACTTCGACCTGAATCGCCAATGGCTGTTGCTGACACAGCCCGAAGCGATCGCGTGGATGCGCAAGTGGCATGAGTGGCGGCCGAACCTGACTGTCGACTATCACGAGATGGGTTCTGACCAGACCTACTATTTTCATCCGGGCGAAGCGACGCGCACGAACCCGCTCGTTCCTGACGAAGCCGAGCGTTTGCTCGAAAGCGTGGTCGCCGGATCCGAGGCGCTGCTCGACGCGGAGGGGCGGCTTTACTATCACGGCGAACGCTTCGACAACTATTATGTCGGCAAGGGTTCGACGTTTCCGCTCATCAACGGCGCTGTCGGCGTACTGTTCGAGGCGGGCGCTGCACTCGGCCGCGAAATCGAGACGCCGAACGGCCTGCGAACCTATCGCGAGAATATCCGCAAGCACTTCCGGACCAGCATCGCCAGCGCCGAATCTGCCGTCGATATGCGGCGCGACTTCCTGCGCTACCAGCAGCAGTTCTATCGGCAGGCGCTGGATGATGCATCGCGCTATGCAACAAAAGCCTGGATCGTTGCCGCACCCGGCGACCCCGCGCGTCTGAATTTTTTCGCCGAGTTGCTCGCCAGTCATCGTATCGACGCCTATCGGCCGGCGCGCGACATCGAATCCGCGGGTACGGCGTTCGCCGCCGGCGAATCGCTGATCGTCCCGGCAAACCAGCCGCAGCATCGTCTGATTCGCAGCATCTTCGAGACCGTCACCGAGTTCGAGGACGCGACGTTTTACGATGTCTCGACGTGGACGATGCCGCCGGCATTCGGGCTCGACGTCGCCAACCTGGGCAGCCGCGAGTTTCGCCCCAACTTGCTCGGCCCGCGATTCAGCGGCGGCACCGTAACCGCCGATGCGCCGCCGGAATCAGGCTACGGCTACGTATTTGATTGGGGTCAGTACTTTGCGCCGCGGGCGCTGCAGCGCATTCTCGAACACGGATTGCTGGCCCGCGTCGCCAAGCAACCGTACACGGCGACAACGACGCGCGGAGTCGTCGAGTTTCCGCGCGGCAGCATTCTCGTGCCGCTGGATCGCCAGGAATCGGATCGTGCGGAAATTCACAGGTTGATGCAGCAAATTGCATCGGACGACGGCATCAACGTACTCGCGCTGAGGTCGGGCCGCAGCGCAACGGGTACCCAGGGGATCGATGCCGGCGGCGCGTCGTTCCGCGCGCTGGAGCTGCCGTCGATCCTGCTCGTTACCGGCGACGACATCGACCTCTATGAAGCCGGCGAGATCTGGCACCTGCTCGATTTCCGCATGCACATGCCCGTGACGCTGCGACGGCGCGACAATCTCGCCGATATCGACTGGACGCGTTACACGCATATTATTTTTCCGTCCGGCACGTACGAGGACTATGAGCCTGATTACCTCGACCGCCTGAGGCTATGGGTCACGGAAGGCGGCACTGCGATCGGCATGCGCGACGCGGCCTTCTGGCTCCGCGCGCAGACGATCGACTGGGTCGACCCGCTGAGCGAGGAAGGCGTGCTCGCAGCTGCAGCGGCCGCCGAAGACGCAAAGTCCGCGGCAGCTGAAGTCGAGGTGCCGGAACGAGCACCATACTCCGACAAGGACAAAGCGGAAGCCGTTGACATCATCGGTGGCGCGATATTCTCGGTTGACCTCGATGTCTCCCATCCGCTCGGCTTCGGCTACGCCCGTCGCGCCATCGCGCTGCACAAGAATGTCGAGGAGGCATTGGCGCCGACTGACAATCCGTTTGGCATCGTTGCCGCCTACACGGAAGAACCGGTCTATTCCGGCTACGTATCCGAGGCGCAACGCGACGCCCTCGCCGGAACACCGTCGCTGATTGCGGAGCGCTCGGGCCAGGGCAGCGTCATCCTGTTTGCGGATAATCCGAATTTTCGTGGCTACTGGTACGGCACCAACAAACTGTTCCTGAATGCCGTGTTCTTTTCGCGTATTTTCGACGCGCCAGCGGAGGACTGATAGCGATCAGACCGACCGTAGGATCTCGATCACTCGAGTTGTTCTGACGCCAGAACCACCTTCCGCAGCAGCGCCGCGAGGCGCTTGCGCTCGGCGGCACTGAGTTTCGCAAGGCTTTCGTCCGCGGCGTCCAGCCTGAGCCCGATCGCTGCATCGATCATGCGAACGCCGCCCGCCGTCAGTGAGACGTTGACGCCGCGCCGATCGTCCTTGTCCACTCTGCGACGCACCAGCTTGCGCCGCTCCAGCTTGTCCACGCGGTTCGTCATTGCGCCGGTACTGAGGCCCGTCTCGGCGGCCAGCGCCGATGCAGCTAGCGCGTAGGGCTTACCCTGCCTGCGCAGGGCGGCCAGGACATCGTACTCGTAAAGCTCCAGCGCGAGCGGCTGCAGCGCGGCCGTCGCCTGGCGCAGGAACGCCCGGTACAGCGACATGACCCGGATAACGACCCCGAGGCTGGCCGCGTCAAGCTCCGGCCGCTCGTCTGACCACTGCTCGAGGATCTCATCAATGGCGTCTTTTCTCATGCAACTCAGGATTATGTCCGGAAGTGACTGATTATTTTGATATAAAATTACTTGACATCGAAGCATTTTGGCAGATACTTCGAAATGTACGACCCATTGGACCAGACCCCTGACAGGAGTACCAGAAATGCGTCCGTTATACGACGAGTTCGACGAATTCGACGATTTCGATTTTGCCGACAGCATGGCTGTCAGCAAGATTTTCCGCAACCAGGCGCGTGAAGCGCGCCGGGCAGCGAGTCGTCGCCATGTCGGCCCGCACGACGAGAGTGATTTCGAAGATTACAGTGACTACGAGGATTATGAGGACTACAGCGACTACAACGACGATGAGTTCGATTCCTACTCGGGTCTCGACTTCGAACACTGAGATTTTCTGACGCCAAATAAGACAAGGGGCGCCCGGGTGGCGCCCCTTTTTTGTCACCGCTCGTTCTGCTAGCCCTGCCCGCGCGTCCGCGTGCGGCCCTGGCGCGCGTTCTTTTCGATAAACTCGATAATCATCCCGGCGACATCTTTTTTCGTCGCCTTCTCGATACCCTCGAGGCCCGGGCTCGAATTAACCTCCATGACGACGGGGCCGCGCGACGAGCGCAGTAGATCGACACCTGCAACATTGAGTCCCATGACCCGCGCCGACCGGACTGCGGTCTGACGCTCCTCCGGCGAGATCTTGACGAGTTTCGCCGTGCCGCCACGGTGCAGGTTGGAGCGAAACTCGCCTTCGGCGCCCTGACGTATCATCGCCGCAACCACCTTGTCGCCGACGACGAAGCAGCGCAGGTCGGCGCCACCAGCTTCCTTTATGAATTCCTGCACCATGAAATTGGCCTTCAAACCCCGAAACGCCTCGATGACGCTGGTCGCTGCCTTCGATGTCTCCGCCAGCACGACGCCGACACCCTGCGTGCCCTCGAGCAGCTTTATGACGACCGGGGCGCCACCGACGATATCCAGCATATCCGCGGTATCATCCGGTGAACTCGCGAAGCCGGTCACCGGCATGCCGATGTTCTTGCGCGACAACAGCTGCAGCGCGCGCAGCTTGTCGCGTGATCGCGTGATCGCCACCGATTCGTTGACTGAGTAGACACCCATCATCTCGAACTGCCGCACGACCGCGGTGCCGTAAAACGATACCGAGGCACCGATGCGGGGAATGATCGCCTCGATACCCTCGATCGCCTCTCCCCGGTAGTGGATCTGCGGGTTATTCGCCATGATGTTCATGTAACAACGCTTGTGGTTGATCACGCGCATCGTATGGCCGCGCTCCTCGCCCGCCTCCACCAGTCGTTGCGTCGAGTAAAGATTCCTGTTCGTCGACAGGATGCCTATTTTCATGTCAATTCCTCATCTGAGTGTGCGGCAGTAAACGTCTCCACCTTGTTGGCCGCCCGGGAGACGCTCTTGAATGCGGCAATATTGAACAGGGCTTCGCCCTCGTGAGCGAGTGGCAGGTTGCTGCGTCCGATGACAATGCCGTCGAACGGCGCGATGACCTCCGCCTCGTCGTCGCCCAGCGGATCTCCGACGAGCGCGATGCGCTGGCCCTCGGTAACGCGAGCGCCGAGCTTGACCTTGCGACTGACGATTCCGCTGTATGGCGCCCGGACCCAGCTCGTCGAGGCGGCGACGACCGATTTGCTAACGCGCGCCGTCTTCAGCGGCGGCAGCATGCCGATGTGCCGCATGATGCGATCGACGCCCAGTACGCCGGCTCGGATGCTGAGCTCGTCGAATCGAAGCGCCTCGCCGGCCTCGTAGACGAGCATCGGCACACCGAGGTCCGTCGCGCTGTCGCGCAGCGAGCCGTCACGAATATTCGAGTTGACGATGACCGGCACGCCGAATACGTGCGCCAGTTCCGTCGTTCGCTCATCATCCAGACGGGCACGAATCTGTGGCAGATTGGAACGATTGATTGCTCCGGTATGCAGATCGATGCCGACATCCGCCGTCGCCATGATCTTTTTCAGGAAGGTGCTCGCGGTGCGCGAGGCGATCGATCCTTTCGAGCTGCCTGGAAACGAGCGATTCAGGTCTCGCCGATCTGGCAGGTAGCGAGACTGGTTCAGGAATCCGTGCACGTTGACGATTGGTACCGCAACGAGCGTGCCGCGCAGGTTCTTTATCGACTTGCGCTTCAGCAACCGCCGGATAATCTCGACACCGTTCAGTTCGTCACCATGAATCGCGGCCGATACGACGAGCACCGGGCCGGCCCGTCGGCCGCAGACGACCTGCACGGGCATCGATAGCGACGTACCGGTGTAAAGGTCCGCTATGGGTAGCTGGATGGATGCACGACTGCCCGGCTTCACCTCGGAATCGCCGATCGTGATCGATTTATTGGGCTCAACCTTTGTGCTCTTGTTGCTCATTTATTTCGCCGTTTGCCGCGCGTCAGGTATGACCGCCCCGGATCGACAACCGCCCGGTCCTTCAATGCCGTACGCCCGACCAGCATTCGGAACAGCATGTCATCGCGCGACGTCAGCGTGATTTCAACGGACCACGTATTCTTGCCGAGCCGCATCCGCGTTTTGATCACCGGTCGCAGCTCTTTGTGGCCGCCGGAATCGCGAACTTCACGCTCATCGATCACATCGGCGATGCAGGTGACTTCCGTCTCCGTGTCGCGCTGGTTCGGGTGGATCCTGAATTCGACTTTCTTTTGCCCACCTTCCTCGAACGACCGGATTTCGAATGCGTGCAATGCCGACGTCCGCGCACCGGTGTCTACCTTGGCCTTGATTTTCGGCAGCCCAAGGTCCGGCAGGCTTACCCATTCCCGCCAACCGACGAGCAATTTTTCGGCGCGCTCCGTCACGCTTTACTGTTGGAGTCGAGTTGCGTCATTGCCTGCGGATCGTATACCGGTTGCGCCGGCTTGCAAGCAGTTTCGGCATCACGTCAGCATCGGCAATGTCGCGCTTGCGAGGCTCAGTATCAGGAAAAAGCCGCACATATCCGTAACTGTAGTCAAAACCGGCCCTGAGGCGACCGCGGGATCAAGCTTGAGTCCGCGCAGGATTAGCGGCACGGTCCCGCCGATCGAGACGGCGACGATGGTATTCAGTGCCAACGCCCCGCCGACGACGAGCCCGAGCACCGGGTTGCCTTTCCACGCCCAGGCCGCAAGGCCCAGCAAGGTTCCGAGAGCCAGCCCGTTGATAATGCCGACGGCCGCTTCCTTGCGCCACACCCGGAATACGTCTTTCGGGACCGCGGCGCCCAGCGTCAGCTCCCGCATGCTCACGGCCACCGCCTGGTTACCCGAACAGCCGCTCATGTCGCTAACGATCGGCAGAAAAACCGCGAGGGCGATAACGGCGGTCAACGTATCTTCGTAGGCGGCGATGACGCTCGCCGCAATGATGTTGAGGCCTATATTGATA
>JBFIQH010000175.1:0-6362 GCA_041609735.1 Woeseiaceae bacterium
CACCGATACGCCTGGAACGGATCGGGCGCCGCGATGAGACTGGGTGCCGTCTCGTCGCGACTCGGATCGTTGAACGTTGCGAGATCAAAAGCAGCCGGCGCATAACCGCCGCGTGCCGCGAAGAAATAGAGGAGCTGCGCGTCGGCCAACCGCCCCTCGGCAAGGTAGTCCTGTGCGCGCGCGTGGGCTTCACCAAAGTCCGGGCCGTCCGGGTCGGCCTCGAGTTGCGCGATCATTTCGCGCGCCGTGTCGCCTCGCTCTTCGGCCGTTTGCGCAGGCGCGACCGTTTCGATCGGTCGCCCGGGTTCGGGTATCGGCTCGGGTTTCGGCCGCTGGAAAAAGAAGTACGCGGCGGCAATCACGATGACGACGGCTGCGACGGCAAACAACGCTCGATTCCTTGCCTCGCCACGTGAACGAGATGGACGGCTGACGTTCATTTCTTGCTCCATACCACGTCTCGCCAGATACTGTGCGCGTGCGCCTGCGGTGCCTATTTTCGGAGTACGGGAATTCTCGGTAAAACAGGCAAGACGTGGTTGATCGGTTTATTGGCCGGCGCGGCGGTATACACCCTCGCCGGTTTTCTTATCGCGCCCCTTGCAATCAAGCACTGGATCGAGAGTCCGAACGTTTCCGGGCCGGACTGTCGGCTGCGCGTACAGGAGGTGTACGTAAACCCTTTCACGATGTTCCTCTCGCTTCGAAACGTTACTCTCTTCGAACAAGAAAACAAGCTATTAGTTTCCGCCAATGTTACCGACACGGAGGTCTGGAGCATTGACAGGTTCCGCGCCGGGAAACCCGGTCGGGACGTCGCGATTCGCAGCCTCGTCATCACGAGCGCCGAAACCGGGCAGCCGATGCTCGCCGTACCTACAGCAACTGCTACAGGCGTAACCCTCGGCGCCCCCGGCGCACTCATCGAAGCCACGCACGTGAGCCTAGAGCGACCCGACGTCGCACTTACCCACGATACCGCCAGTAATCACTTTTTGCTTACGTGGGTGTCCGCGGCCGGGAACGGTCGGGGTCGGGCGTGTATCTCACTGGACGGTTTGCGGGCGGTCGGCGGGCAGGTGCGACTGCGGGATGACGCCGTTTCGCCGAGCGTGCAGCTGGAGCTCCGGGACGTCGTGGCAGGCGCGCACCGCAAAACCGGCGGGCGGGCGGCAGTGACGGAGATCAGCGTCGATGCTCGCGTCGGCGAGTCGGGAAGCATCGGCATGGAAGCGCGACTGCGCTCTGAAACGGGCCGCCATCCCGACTCGTTTCTGATGCAGGTCGACGACGTCGACCTTGAGCCCTTATCACCGTATTTCAGGCGCAAGTTCGGCCGCGATATCGTGGCCGGATCCGGCAGCGGCACGCTGCGCCAGGAGCGAAACGACGTGACGCTGCGCATCGATAACGACCTCGTCTTTGCCGGGCTGAGGCTTGGCGATCCGGACACGGAAACGGTGGATGACACATTGCCCCTCGAGCTCGCGCTGGCACTTGTAACCGATCAGGCCGGCCGAGGCGGCCTTTCGGTGCAGTATTCGCTGAGCGAATCGCAGACGCAAACCGTCGCCGGCGTGTTCATCGACAGCCTGGCAGCGCATCTCGACGAACTTGCCGCGCGTCCATTCGTCGTGCTGGCCGAACTCGCCGGAGACGATGATGCCGTTCTCGACGAAATTACGTTTTTGTCCGGCAGCGCCGAGACGGCGCCAGCGGCGACGGACACGTTGACGCTGCTTGCACTCGCGCTCGAACTGAGACCACGGCTCGGCATACGCGTACGACCTGCATACGACCCGGCTGCCGACCGCGATGCGATCGCGGCGCAGCAGGTCAGGCTGCACATTGCGCTCGCAACCAGCGCCGGCAGACGGGATCGCGACGAACCAACGGGTCCGAATTTCAATGACCCGCGGGTACGCGACGTAATCGACGAGTTCGCCGGCACCCGTCTCTCGGAGGCGCAGCGGCGCGCCATTGCACGCGACGCCAGCGACGAGACGACGACGTATCGAGACACCTACCTCGCGCTCGTCGCCAACGAACGTGTTTCCGAAACCGTGCTCAGACGCCTGGCGCGCTTTCGCGCGCGATCCGTCATCGATGCGCTCGAGCGAGAAGGCATCGACAGAAAGCGGTTTCGAATTGCCGATGCGCTCGATACCGTGACGACGGATGCCGGGACGGTTCCGCTGCGGTTCGAGATACAGGTTCGCCTGCCGTCTCATGATGGCTGAATATTCAACGCCGATGGGCCGTAAGCGCGTGGTCTGCTTGGCCGCACTGACGACCTGGTCAAGCGAACTCTGATCGACGCGCTCTCTCGAAGCGACCGGATGCGGATGCAGGGACGCGTCCGGGTCATTGGTGAAACCGACAGCGGCGGGAGATCGCCCTGAAGGTAGTGACCAGGGGCGGAAATGAACCGCAACCTCGACCGTTCAGAATCGCACCACCGAGGCCGGTGACATGCCGTGACCAAGCCTTCGGTGGTGATTCCCTCGGGCGCATCGTTCGTTAGGCCAGAGGGAATCACCACCGACACGAAGTTTTTCAGAGATTTGATTGATTGACCGGTTACAATTTCGATTCACGCAGCTCAGAACAAAAACAATGACAATCAACTGGGTTCTCGCTGAAAGCTCGCGCATGCGTTACGCAGCCGGCTCGTCCATGTATTTTGCACAAGGCATTCCCTACGGTTTGATGAACATTGCCGTGCCCGCCTGGCTGGCGAGCCTGGGGGTCAGCGCCGGCCAAATCGCATCCTTCCTTGCCATCATCATCCTGCCGTGGGCCTTCAAACTGTTGTCCGGCCCGCTGATGGACCGTTTTCAGTTCTTGCCAATGGGCAGGCGGCGACCCTGGGTGCTGGGCGCTCAACTCGGCATGACGCTGTCATTTTTCAGTCTCGTCCTCGTCGACAACCCGGCCGAACAGGTTGGCATGCTGATGATTCTCGGCCTCCTTATTAATGTGTTCGCGGCGACGCAGGATGTGGCAGTGGACGGCATGGCGATCGACGTCACGCCCGTCAATGAACAGGGTCGCCTGAACGGCTTTATGGTGTTCGGCAAGGCCGTCGGCTGGGGCATCACGTCCGCGGTGACCGGCACAATGCTGGTCGAATTCGGCCTGGGCGTCACGGCGATCGCCGCCGCGGCCGTCCAGGCCATTGTATTACTCGGCTTTATGCTGACGGTGGAGCGTCGTGGCGAGCGTCGCTTGCCGTGGAGTTCCGGTGATGCGATGTCCGAGCGGCGTGCTGCCAGTTCGTTCGCGGGTCTGATGAAGGGCCTGAACGCGGTGCTGTGGACCCGCGTCAGCTTGATCCTGATGGCGATCATGATCTTCGACGGTTTCATTGGCGGCTATGGTCACGCCCTGATGCCCATCGCGGCGATCAACCTGTTTGGTTTTACGACGCCGGGGTGGTCGCAACTCGTTGCCGTCATGGGGCTGGCTGGTGCCGCAGCCGCTTTGGTGCTGGGCCCGATGATCGATCGCTTCGGCGCCAAGCGAATGCTGGTATTGACCATCTCGCTTGTTGCATTACACGCATTCCTTCTCGCAGAGACGCAGTACCTGTGGGAGAACACGACCTACGTCAAAGTGATGCTGGCGGCCTGGGTGTTACTCGGCCCGGTGACGATGGTTTGCATGATCGCGTTGGCAATGGCGATCTGCGCCAGCACGACCTCGGCCACACAGTTTGCTATTTACATGTCGCTGGCCAATCTTGGCGCGTCGGCCGGCTCAAAGACCTATGGCATGATCGCCGAGCAAACGTCTTACGTCGAAGCCTACCTGCTGCTCGGCGCCATCACCGTAGCGATGATCGCGATCATATTGTTCCATCGACATAGCGCGGACAAGACGAGAGATCGCAAGCATGCGCCGAGCTACACGGTTGGCATGGGCACGAGCGGCGCCGGTATGTACTTTTCCGGTGCGATGCGTTGTCCCAAGTGCCGATCGGATATGCAGCAGATCATCATCGACGGCACGGAAGTCGATCGTTGTTCGACTTGTCACGGCCTGTGGTTTGACGACGGTGAGCTCAGCAAGCTCGGCAAAAAAAAGGCGGCTGCCGCACTCGACATTGGCGACATAAAAACCGGCAAAAAGCACAACAAGATCGAGCATTATCGATGTCCACGCTGTGCCGGCACGATAAATCGACTGGTCGATCCCGCGCAAACGCATATCTGGTTTGAACAGTGCGATTCCTGCCGGGGTTTGTTCTTCGACGCCGGCGAGCTGACTGACCTGGCGACTGTTTCCGTATCGGACTTCTTCAAGCGCTTTGTGACGCCCGAGCGCAGCTGACGCTGCTGACCGTCCTTGTCGCTACGACGATGTAAGCGCTGGCGAGGCACTGCTGTAACCACATGGCTTATGAGGTCGAACCGCATTTTTTGATCACTGCAGATATCGCAGATCGCCTCACCCCGAAAATCTCGGCTCGATCGCGTCGCTCTGGCCTGCGTTGGCCGCTCGTGGCATTCTGCTTGGGTTGCCATCGACACTGCCGCACGACCCTGGCAACGCCACGACAAGGGGGCCTCATGCTGCTCAATCCTCACAAACACGATCGCCGTTATCACGACGAAACCTCAACGCAGATCATGCGCAAGACCATCGAGTTCTTCGAGAACAAAGGACGACGACGCATCAAGGAAGATGACCACGAGCGCGTCTGGTACGCCGACTTCCTCGAGTTCATCGGCCGGGAGCAGATTTTCGCCAAATTGATGACGCCCTCGACCTACGCGGATGGCGCGGAAGGCGTGCGCTGGGACACCTGGCGCAACTGCGAATTCAACGAGATCCTCGGTTTCTACGGCCTCGCCTACTGGTACACCTGGCAGGTCAGCATGCTCGGCCTCGGCCCGATCTGGATATCTGGTAATGAAGCAATCAAGAAAAAGACTGCGCAACTTTTGCGCGACGGCCACATCTTTGCGTTCGGTCTGTCGGAAAAAGAGCATGGCGCCGACATCTATTCCTCGGAGATGGCGCTTATCCCTCAGGAGGACGGCAGCTACCTGGCCCGCGGTCGCAAATACTACATTGGCAACGCCAACAAAGCGGGCCTGGTCTCAACTTTTGGCAAGATCGACGGCAGCGACGATTACGTCTTCTTCGCCGTCGATCCGCGGCACGAAAAATACGAGTGCATCAAGAACGTCTGCAACTCGCAGAATTACGTCGCCGAGTACGCACTCCATGATTACCCGATCACCGATGCCGACATCCTCTCGCGCGGAACCGAGGCGTGGGATGCATCGCTCAACACGATCAATTTCTGCAAGTACAATCTCGGCTGGGCGTCGATCGGCATTTGCACCCACGCGTTTTACGAGGCAATCGATCACGCCGGCAGCCGGCAGCTGTTCGGCAGCCAGGTGACCGACTTTCCGCACATCCGGCAGTTATTCGTCGACGCCTACGTGCGACTGGTCTCGATGAAGCTGTTCGCCCTCAGGGCGTCGGACTACATGCGCGCGGCGTCACCTGAGGACAGACGCTACCTCTTGTACAATCCGATGGTGAAGATGAAAGTGACGACGCAGGGTGAGGCGGTGATCGATCATCTCTGGGACGTCATCGCGGCCAAGGGCTTCGAGAAGGACACGTACTTCGAGATGGCGGCGCGTGACATCCGGGCGCTGCCCAAGCTCGAAGGCACCGTGCATGTGAATATGGCCCTGATCATCAAGTTCATGGCCAACTATTTCTTCAAGCCCGGGAAGTTCCCCGTCATCGAGCGACGCGATGATCCAGCCAATGACGACTTCCTTTTCGAGCAGGGGCCGACGAAAGGCCTTGGCAAGATTCGTTTTCACGATTACCGCGTGACCTATGGCGGCGTCAATTTGCCGAATGCCAAAGTATTCAAGAAACAGATTCGCTACCTCAAGGCCATGCTGGCGGTTGCGCGGCCATCAAAGGAGCAGGCCAGGGATATCGACTTCCTGCTCAACCTCGGCGAGCTGTTTACGCTCGTTGTGTACGGTCAGCTGATCATCGAAAACGCCAAGATTTACGCAATCGATGATTACTTGCTCGACCAGATCTTCGACGTGATCGTGCGTGATTTCTCACGCTACGCCTTACAGCTCTATGGCAAATCAGTCACTAACCGGCGGCAGCAGCTGCTGTTGCGCCGCATGATCAAGCGACCGGTTGTCGACAGCGCACGATTCGACAAGGTCTGGAACGAGCATGTCTTGAGCTTGCACGGCGCTTACGCAATGAACGAAGAACCAGCGACCGGCCGAGACCCGTCAGTAGCCGACGTTGCCTAGCTATAGCGAAACACAATTACTTGAACAGCCGTCGAAAATGACGGATCG
>JBFIQH010000176.1:0-6351 GCA_041609735.1 Woeseiaceae bacterium
CGAGTTCGCATTTAACCTGCACGTCATCAACGAAGACGGCTCCGGCATAGAGCAGCTGACGTTCAATCAAAGTCACGATCTCGACCCGGCCGTCATGGCCGACGGCACGATCGTGTTCAGCCGATGGGATAACGCGGGCCCGCAGAACAACGAGATCAACCTGTACCGGATGAACCCGGACGGATCGAATCTCGAGCTGCTGTACGGCAGCGAATCGCACGACACCGGAGCAAGCGGTGAAACGATCCAGTTCATGCAGCCGCGCCAGGCCGAAGACGGTCGCGTGTTTGCGCTGATTCGTCCGTTCACGAATACCGAGGGTGGCGGCGAAGTCATTGCTATCGACACGCCGCAGTACGTCGAAATTACGCAGCCGCTGGCGCCGAATATCGGCATCCTGAACGGACCGGCGCAGGAAGACGCGACGATCAACGAGGTATTAACGCAGCCGGGCGTGCCGTCGCCGGGCGGCCGCTACTACTCGGTGTACCCGATCCAGGACGGAACGACGCGCATGCTCGTCAGCTGGAGCCAATGTCGGCTGATCGAGGTGGGTGTCGACGCCGATATCTCGACGCCGGAAATCGAGCCGTTCATCGTGCCGTGCACCGACGAGCGTCTCGCCAACGTATTCATCATTGATCCGAACAACATCGTGACACCGCCGGATGGTTCATTCATTGTAGCGCCGCCGCTGTACGGCATCTGGATTTACGATCCGCGCGATCAGACGCAGCTGCCGGTTGTGCCGGGTGAGGAAGGCTTCATGTTCACCGAAGTCGTGTCCGCCGACCCGCGACCGATTCCGCCGGTCGTATTCGACGGCAGCAACGACTTCGCGCTCGACAACACGCTCGCCGACAACGGCGAAGCCGTGCTGAACATTCGCAGTGTCTACGATTTTGACGGCAACGCCGTCGTCAACATCGACGCGATGGCGAATCCGGGCGTAACCCTGGCTTTGGATCGCCCCGCGCGGTTCCTGCGCATCGAGAAGGCCGTTTCGTTGCCCGATGACGACCTGCTCGATATCGACAATACGGCTTTCGGTGTCACGACCGCGTTTGGCATGAAGGAAATCGTCGGCTACGCGATGATCGAGCCCGACGGGTCGGTAGTGGCGAAGATACCGGCCAACACGGCGCTGATGGTCAGTGTGCTCGACGCCAGAGGCAAGCGCATCACGACACGGCACAACAACTGGATTTCGGCGCGCCCGGGCCAGGAGCTCTCGTGTAACGGCTGCCACGTCGCAAACAGCGGCTTGTCGCACGGCCGGCGAGAGGCGTTTGACTCCGCGTGGAGCGGCGCAGCGGTTGCCGGCGTCGAATTCCCGAACACCGATCCGCAATGGTTCGTCGGCGACATCGGCGACACGATGGCGGAGACGCGCGCGCTGATTACCTGCGCGAACGACGGCTGCTCGTCGATTCAGCCGTCGATGAACGTCATCTTTCGCGATGTCTGGACCGATCCCGCCGTACGGGCGCCGGATCCCGATATCGACTACCTGTACACGGACCTGACAACGCCGGCGCCGGTAGCTGCGGCCTGCATGCAGAGCTGGCAGGCGAACTGCCGCGCCGTCATCAATTACGAAACGATCATCCACCCGCTGTGGAGCCAGCCGCGCATCGTCATGGTGGATGACGACAATGATCCGAACACGCCGGACGTGCCGCTGCTCGATGCCAACGGCAATCCGGTCAACGACAATTGCCTGAACTGCCACACGCCGACGGATCCCGCCGACGGGACCGTGCGGGTGCCGGCGGGCCAGCTCGAGCTGCAGGACGGGATCTCGCCCGACGAGGCCGATCACTTCCACGCCTATCGCGAGCTGTTAGTTACTGATAATCTTCAGGAAGTGGTCAACGGAGCCCTTGTGGATGCACAACAGCAGGTTGGCGTCGACGTCGACGGCAACCCGATCTTCGACGTGATCCCGATACCTCCGCCGGCCAGCATTGCCGGGGCAACGGCGTCCGGAGACTTCTTCGGCCGTTTTGAAGACCCCAATGATCCTCACTACAACATCTTGTCGCCATCGGAGAGACGCTTAATTGCGGAATGGTTGGATGTCGGAGCCCAGTATTACAACAACCCCTTCGACGCCCCTGCCAACTAACGCATGGTTAGGTCTGCTGCTGGCGTTCGCCCTGCAGCTGATTCCAACCGGACCAGTCCAGGCCGCCGAGAAAGAGTTACGTGAAGTGGCGGTCGCCGATCCGTATCTGGAAATGCGGACCGGTCCCGGCCGCGGCTACCCGATATTTCATGTCGTCGATCGCGGCGAGACCGTGTCCATCGTCATGCAGCGTACCGACTGGTACCAGGTGCAGAACGACAAGGGCATCGAGGGCTGGGTCAATGGCGACCAGATGAAACTGACGCTGGCCCGCGACGGCGAGCCCTTCGATATCAAGCGCGCAACGCTGGAAGATTTCACGAACGCACGCTGGGAAGCGGGCGTATTAGCCGGCGATTTCGGCGGCGCAAATATCGTGTCGCTGTACGGCAGCTACTCATTAACCCCGAATGTGTCGTTCGAGTTGTGGGGATCGCAAATACTCGGCAACTTCTCGAACGGCTGGACGGGCAGTATCAACGTTGTGCACGAGGCGTTTCCGGAATGGCGCGTGTCGCCGTTCTTCACGCTCGGTGCCGGTGTCATTCATACCGAACCGAAGTCGACGATTATTCAGGGAGAAGATCGCACCGACCAGATCGGACACGCAGGCGGCGGATTTCGCATCTACGCGACCCGTCGCTTTCTCCTGCGGGCGGAGTACAAGACCTATGTCGTATTCACGAGCCGCGATGACAACGAGGAAGTAGAGGAATGGAAAGTCGGTTTCGCGTTCTTTTTCTGATTATTGTGTCGGTCCTGATGACCGGGTGTGCCGCGACGAAGGACCCGTTCGGGCTTGGTCGCGAGGAGGCGCCACCGCCCGCCTCGGAGCCACCGGGGCAGGTCATCGACCCGCAGGTCGAGCGACGCGAAATCAAGGAGCCGGCGATCGATCGCGAGGACTTCGAGATCGGCGCGTTCGCCGGCATCATGAGCATCGAGGATTTCGGCTCCGATCTCGTCTACGGCGTGCGGCTGGCTTATCACCTGACCGAGGGTTTCTTTGTCGAGGGTACGGTAGGGCAGTCCGAAGCCGGCCTGACCAGCTTCGAGATTCTGTCCGGCGGCGCGCGGCTGATTTCCGACAGCGAGCGCACGCTGACGTATTACAACCTGAACCTCGGTTACAACATACTGCCGGGCGAAGTCTTCATCGGCGAAGGCCGGGCGTATAACACCAACCTGTACCTGATCGCCGACCTCGGCTCGACGCGCTTCGCCGGCGACGACCGCTTTACGGTCAATTTCGGTGCGGGCTACCGCTTCCTGCTGACGGACTCGATCGCGCTGCACATCGATTTTCGCGATCACCTGTTCGATATCGACCTGCTGGGTGAGGAAAAGACCGCCCACAACCTCGAGGGCCACCTCGGCCTGACGGTGTTCTTCTGACGGAGTTCACGGTTCCGGAAAAGCGGCCGGGCTACAGTAGAGGGTATGACTATGACAAATCGGACCATCTGCCGGATTTTGCTGGTTGTGTTCGCCGCAGGCGCCCTCGGGGCCTGCGGCAATATCGAGCCGTGGGTCAAACCGTACGAGCGCGACCGCCTGGCCGATCCGATCATGGCGCTCGACGGCGACCCGGTGTCGACGTCGTACATCCAGCACGTGTACGAGGCCCGCGAGGGCGCGCGTGGCGGCGAGGGCGCGGCCGGCGGCGGCTGCGGCTGTAACTGACGCTATACCGATGACGTTTTTCCGAACACTGGCGATTTTCGGTGTCTGCCTCGTGGCAGGTCCGGCGGCGGCCGGCGTCTTGCCGGAAGATCGCACCGATGCGCTGTATCACCTCTATGTCGGTGGCGGCGTCGAGATTGACGGACCGTCCGTGCTCGTCCGCAAGCAGGTCGGCAAGAGTGTATCGCTCGTCGGCAACTATTACGTCGACTACGTTAGTTCCGCATCCATCGATGTCGTGACGACGGCGAGCCCGTATACCGAAGAGCGGGAACAGTACTCAGTCGGCTTCGACTACCTGCGCGGCAACACGATGATGAGCGCGAACTATGTCAGCAGCGTCGAGTCCGATTTCGACGCCACTACTTATGCGTTTTCTGTCAGCCAGGATATGTTCGGTGACCTGACTACGCTGACACTGAGCTACGCCTATGGCGAGGATATCGTGGGCATGTCGACAGACGAGACGTTTCGTCGAGACAACCGGCGACAACAATACGGCATCGGCCTTACGCAGATCCTGACGCGTAACCTCATTACCTCGCTAAATGTCGAAACTGTCACCGATGAAGGATTCCTGAACAATCCGTATCGCAGCGTGCGCTATCTGAATCCCAACGACCTGCAGGGTCGTGGCTACAGTTACGAACGAGAACTGTATCCCAACACCCGCACCAGCAACGCTGTCGGCCTTCGGGCACGCTATTTCCTGCCGTACCGTGCCGCGATCGAGGGCGAATACCGGTTCTTTACCGATACCTGGGATATCAACGCGCACACGGCGTCGCTGAGCTACATTCATCCGATGGGTCCGTGGACGTTCACGATCAAGGGCCGCTATCACGACCAGACCGGTGCGCATTTCTATCGCGACATATTTCCGCGTTCCGAAGCGACGAATTTCCGCGGGCGTGACAAGGAGCTCAGCGCGCTGACCAGCTACACGCTGAAGCTCAAGGCGAGCTACAAGTTCATCGACGAAAATCGCGGCTGGAATTTCATCAAGAAGGCGACGCTGAATGCGTCGATCGACATGCTGACGGTCGACTATCACGAATTTTCCGATCTGCGCGTGCCGGCCAACATCGGGGAGGAACCTCTGTATACACTCGACGCAAACGTCATCCAGCTATTCGTTTCGTTCTGGTACTGATCTCCTCGGCGCCACGCCGTAGTCGATACGCTTGGATACACGCATTCAATACGCGCTGCTCGCCATTTTCTTTGCGCTGCTGTGGTGGATCATTGGTGTCATGAGCGGCAGCGTCGCCGCATTTTTCGTTTACTATTTCTTCCTCGACGGTTCCGGCCTCGACTGGCCGGCCGTCATTGCCTTTATCATTATTTCGCTGGGCTGCGGCATCTTCGGCATGTTCCGGGCGTGGCAGCTGTATACCCGCAAGGTCGCCGAACTGCCGTCATGAGCGGCCTGCCAATGGTAGACTCCGCGCCTGGGGCGCCGTCCGGCAACCTGTAGGCGGGCATCCAGGCCCGATCGGGGAGATCGGAAAACGGCGGGGCGGCCGTGGTGGTCGCGGCCAAAGCCGCTCCTGCGATCGCTGCTGCAGGCACTGATTCCGGAATTTGAGCTATGTCGCTAACCGCCATGTTTCTGCTGGTCGCACTGATCGGCATCGCAATCGCGCTGATTTACAACCGGCTCGTTCGCAGCCGCAACCGGGTGCGCTCCGCCTGGAGCGACATCGACGTGCAGCTGCAGCGCCGGCACGATCTCGTGCCCCGGCTGGTCGCGGCCGTCGACCAGTATGCGGACTACGAGCGCGCCACGCTCGAAGCCGTCATCGAGTTGCGTTCCGAAGCAATGCGCGTGGCCGACGTCGCCGCCCGTGGAGACGTCGAGGAGCAACTGTCGAAAGAGGTCGGCCGGCTGATCGCAGTGGCGGAAAACTACCCGGACCTGAAAGCGAACGAAAATTTCCTGGAGCTTCAGCAGGAGCTGGTAGAGACAGAGAATTACCTGCAATTCGCGCGCCGTTACTACAACGGCTCGGTTCGCGACTACAACACTGCCATCGAAACTGTGCCGAACAATATCGTCGCCGGCATGTTTGACTTCAATGCCCACGAGTTTTTCCAGAAAGACTCCGACGACGCGGCAAACGTACCGCTGGTGAAGTTCGGAACCGTCGAATGAGGCGCGTGCTTCTGCTGATCGTACTGCTGGCGAGTTCTGCGGGCGCCGAAGAGCGTATTCACTCGTTTCACAGCGACATTGTCGTGCACCCGGACGGCTGGATCGAAGTGACGGAAACGATCGCGGTCGAGGTGGAGGGCGACCGGATTCGTCGCGGCATCTACCGCGACCTGTACACCGAGTACCGCGACAAGTTCGGCAACGACTATATCTGCGACATCGAGGCGCTGTCGGTGCTGCGCAACGATATGCCCGAGGATTTCCATACCGTCGATATCGATCGTGGCATCAGGACTTATTTCGGTCACCGCGACCGGCTGCTCGCGCACGGCACGCACACCTACAGCTTTCGTTACCGCGCCAGCCGCATGCTCGGTTTTTTCGA
>JBFIQH010000177.1:0-6321 GCA_041609735.1 Woeseiaceae bacterium
TATCATCCATAAAAGTGGCCGAAGCAGCCAAAGTTATCGAGAACACGCAACGTGATGTCAACATTGCGCTAATCAACGAACTGGCAATGATTTTTGAGCGCGTCGGAATCGACACCGAAGAGGTATTGGATGCCGCCGGAACGAAATGGAATTTCTTACCCTTCAGGCCGGGGCTGGTCGGCGGGCATTGTATCGGCGTCGACCCGTATTACCTGACATTCAAGGCCGAACACCTGGGCTATCACCCCGAGATGATCCTCGCGTGCCGCAGAATCAATGACAACATGCCGCAGTATGTCGCGTCGCGTATCATCAAGATGATGCTTGCGAAGAAAGTCAATCCGGCCGGGGCAAAAGTGCTGATACTGGGCATGGCCTTCAAGGAAAACGGGCCGGACGTCAGGAATTCGAAAGTGGCCAATGTGGTCACGGAGCTCGAATCTTACGGCTGCACGGTGAACGTTCACGACCCTTGGGTAAGCCCCGACGATGCCCGGCATTATTACGGAATCGATCTGGTCGAGGCGCCGGCCAAGGGCGAGTACGATGTCATCGTGATTGCCGTCGCGCACACGCAGTTCAAGACCATGGGCGTGCAGAAAATACGGGCATTCGGGAAAAAGTCGGCATTGTTGTACGACGTCAAGTATGTGCTGCCGGCGAGTGACAGCGATGACCGTTTGTAGACAAGGACACAGTCGATCATGAAGGTATTGGTCACTGGCGCAGCCGGATTTATCGGCATGTTCACGGCGCGGCGACTGCTCGAGCGAGGTGACACCGTCGTCGGGCTCGATAATTTCAATGATTACTATGATGTGTCATTGAAGGAATCGCGCGCGGAAATACTGAGTGGATTCGAAAGGTTTCGCATGCTGCGAGGCGATCTCGCCGATCGCCAATTCATGGAATCACTGTTTGCTGACGAAGCTTTCGATCGGGTAGCCCACCTGGGAGCCCAGGCCGGAGTTCGTTACTCGATTCAGAACCCACATACATACATTGACAGCAACGTCGTCGGCACGCTGAACGTCCTCGAGGGTTGCCGACACAATTCCGTGGAGCACCTGGTTTACGCGTCATCCAGCTCCGTCTATGGCGCCAATACGTCCATGCCGTTTGCGACACGCGACAACGTCGATCATCCGCTCGCCCTGTACGGTGCGACGAAGAAGGCCAATGAGCTTATGGCGCACACGTACTCGAGCTTGTTCGGCCTACCGACCACCGGTCTGCGATTCTTTACCGTCTATGGCCCGTGGGGGCGACCGGACATGTCGCCGATCCGGTTTGCGAGCCGGATTTCTAAAGGCGAGCCCATCGACGTGTACAACTACGGCAACCACAAGCGGGATTTCACTTATATCGACGACATTGTCGAGGGTGTCGTCAGGACACTCGACAAGACAGCCGTACCAAACCCGAACTGGGACTCGGCCAGCCCGGATCCTGCATCGAGTAATGTGCCATATAGACTCTACAATATCGGTAACCAGTCGCCGATCGACCTCTTGCGATTTATCGAGCTGATTGAAGAGAATCTCGGCAAGACTGCTGAGAAAAACATGTTACCGATGCAGCCCGGTGACGTCGTCGATACCTGGGCGGATTCGTCGGACCTGGCCAGAGACGTTGGTTACCAGCCGACGACGCCGATCGAAGTCGGCGTCAAAAAATTTGTCGACTGGTACCGTGACTACTACGATGGCGATTCGCTAAAAGATGCCTGACCGTTATATCGAGCGACCGCTGTCTGCGCGCTACCCGACGGACCTGAAGTCGTGGCAGGCACTGAAAGCGCATCACCGGAATGACATGCGCGGTCGCGCGCTGAGAGACCTGTTCTCACGCGATGCCGGACGAACGGAGCGTTTCACGCTTCACGCGGGCGATCTGTGCCTCGATTACTCGAAAAACCACATCAATTCGTCGACGCGCAAGCTATTTGCGCGGCTCGCGAGAGACGCGACCGTGGAAGATGCGATCCGTGCGATGTTTTCAGGAGCGCGTATCAACGAGACTGAAGACCGCTCGGTGCTGCACGTCGCGCTGCGCTCGAAAATTTCCGACACCGTGGCGCTCGAGACGCCCGGCGTGCGCGAGGTGTGGGAAGTGCTAACGTGGATGGAGGAATTCGTCGACGGCGTGCATGCGGGCCAGATCACCGGCAGCACCGGCAAGCAGTTGACTGACATCGTCAACATCGGCATCGGCGGCTCGGATCTCGGCCCGGTCATGGCGAGCCGCGCGCTGCGGCCGTACTGGAAAGAGGGCATGCGCTTTCACAGCGTGTCGAACATCGACGGGACGCAGCTTGCCGACCTGACGCGCGAACTCGATCCGGAACAGACGCTGTTCGTCATCTGCTCGAAGACGTTCACGACGCTCGAGACGATGACGAACGCGAACGCTGCACGACAATGGATCATTCGGCGGCTCGGCAAGGAGGCGGTGCTCGATCATTTCGTTGCCGCGTCGACGAACCACGGCGCGATGGACGAGTTCGGCATTCACCCGGATCACCGTTTCGGCTTCTGGGACTGGGTCGGCGGCCGCTACTCGCTCTGGTCGGCCGTGGGCCTGTCGCTGGCGCTGGTGACCGGGTTCGATGTTTTCCAGCGCGTACTCGCCGGCGGCCGCCAGATGGACCAGCATTTCCGCAGCGCGCCGATGGACGAAAACATGCCGGTGCTGCTCGCCATGCTCGGCATCTGGTACAACAACTTTTTCGGTGCCGAGACCCACGCGATCCTGCCGTACGACAATCGGCTGGATCGCTTCCCGGCCTACCTGCAGCAGCTGCAGATGGAATCGAGCGGCAAGTCGGTGCGCATGGACGGCAAGCCGGTCAAGTGCCACACGGGCATGGTCATCTGGGGCGAGGCCGGCAACAACGCGCAGCACTCGTTCTACCAGCTATTGCACCAGGGCACGCGCCTGGTGCCGATCGACTTCCTGCTGCCGGTCAAGTCCTCGGGCGGCGAGCAGTCGCAGCAGGATCTTGCGATCGCGAACTGCCTCGCACAGTCCGAGGCGCTGATGGACGGCTTCGACGAGCCGGGGACGGAAGCCTACCGCGTGCACAAGGGCAACAATCCATCGAATACGATCCTGTTCGAGGCGCTGACGCCGGAGGTTCTGGGGCAACTGATCGCGCTGTACGAACACAAGGTGTTCGTCGAAGGCGTGGTCTGGGGCATCGACTCGTTCGACCAGTGGGGCGTCGAGCTCGGCAAGAAGGTGGCGTCGTCGCTGGCGGCAGTGGTCGGCGGCAAGAAAACCTACGACGGCGAGAATTTATCGACGAAGTCCCTCCTGTCCCGTATCAACGTCCTCCGCAACCTGTAGCAGGGCCCGAGATTGTAGGAGGGCCTTCAGGCCCGATGCCGTAGGAGCGGCTGCCCCCAAAGGGGAGACCCAAGCCGCTCCTGCACACCCGCCATCCCTTGTGGTGCCCAGCGAAGCAAGCGACAATCCGCGCATGCTCGACCCGGCCCACATTCGGACCTGCCTGCTTCTCCTCTTCACAGCCGCCGCCTCTCACGCGAGTCCGTTCATCGACGCGGGCGACATGGCGCTGCGGCATGACGTCCAGCGCCTGGCCGACCGCAACATCATAAAAGGCCCGGTCACGACATGGCCGCTCGCCTGGGGGCCGATACTCGAAGACCTGCGTGACGTCGATGTCGCCACGTTGCCGCCGGCCCTGGCGGACTCCGTAGCCCGCCTTCGCTATCGTGGACAGGTCGAAACGCAGACCGACGTCATCGGCTTCCAGGCCGAGCTCGGCGCTGCAGCCGAACCCACGAGGATCCGATCGTTCCAGGACACACCGCGCGGCGACGCCGAAGTCTCCGCCGGGGTCGAATGGCTCGGCGACTGGCTGAGCGCCGAGATCAACCTGCAATACGTCGACGGCGACCCGGAGGTCGACGAATTTCGTGCGGACGGCTCGATGATCGGCGTCGCCGCCGGCAACTGGTCGATATCGGTCAATACGCTGGAGCGCTGGTGGGGGCCGGGCTGGGACGGCAGCCTGATCCTGTCGAACAATGCGAGGCCGCTACCGTCGCTGACCATCGACCGACTCTTCACGGACCCCTTCGAATCCAAATGGCTGCGCTGGCTGGGCCCCTGGGACCTGAGCCTGACGTTCGGCCAGCTCGAAAGCAATCGCGTCGTGCCTAACGCGCAGTTTTTCGGCATGCGCTTCAATTTCCGGCCGCTGCCGTCGCTCGAGATCGGCCTGACGCGCACGGCCGAGTGGTGCGGTGATGGCCGGCCGTGCGACGCGGAAACGTTCGGCAACCTGCTCATCGGGCGTGACAACCGCGGCGGCGAAGGTCTCGGCATCGACAACGAGCCGGGCAACCAGCTCGCCGGCTTCGATTTCCGCTGGTCGCCCGTGGTGTTCGGGCAGTCGGTCGCGTTATATGGCCAGCTGATCGGTGAGGACGAGGCCGGCGGTTTTCCGAGCCGCTACCTGGGGCAATTTGGCGGGGAGTGGTCCGGCTACCTGGCCGATCGCTGGTCGGCACGATTATTTGGGGAGTTTGCAGGGACCAGTTGCCAGTTTCATGAATCGAGCGAGATATTCAACTGCGCCTACAACCATACTATTTACCAGACCGGCTACCGCTATCGCGGGCGAGCGATCGGCCACGGTGCCGACAACGACGCACGCATCGTCTCCGCCGGACTGATACTGGTCGACTCCGCAAACACGGAATGGCGGGCATTATTGCGGTTCGGCAAACTGAATCGCGGCGGTCCGCCGGACCCGCGCAACACGTTGACGTCGACAGCGGCGGATATTCAGAGTATCGATATCGCGCATGCCCGCCAGCTTGCCATCGGTGCGATCGAAGTGGGCATCGGCCACGAGTCCTTCGACGATATCGTCGCCGGCAGCACAGATTCCGACACGCGTTTCTACCTTCAGTGGCGGCACTTGTTTTGAGCGCCTTGAAGCGCTGCTTCGCCGTCACTTTACTGTTGGCGCTGTCGACGGCCGGGTCGGCCGAGTTCCTGCTCGAACCCGGTAACGTGGCGCTGCGTCTCGACCTGCAACAATTGAACGACAGCGGCGCAATCAACATGCCGCTGACCAGCTGGCCGCTTGCATCCGCCGACGTTGCTGAGGCTGTTGCAGCCATCGACGGTGACTCCTTAAGCAAGGCAGATCGCGCTGCATTCGATCGCGTAGCAGACGCCTTTGCAGCAGGAGCGAGCAGTGGACTATTGCGTGTCGGTTACGGTCTGTCCGCATCGTTGGAGCCAGTACGGATCCGGACGTTCGAGAATACCCCGCGCGATGAAGGCGAACTGCTAATCAAAGCGGCCTGGCAGAACAGCCGCATTGCGGTAACGATAGCCGCTGCCGTTGTCGCCAACCCGATGGACGGCGACGAGTTTCGGCCCGATGGCACGACCGTTGCCGTATCGCTCGGCAACTGGATCGTCTCGGCCGGTTGGCAGGATCGATGGTTCGGGCCGGGTCGCGACGGCAGCCTCATCCTCGGAACAAACGCGAGACCGACGCCCGGCATCGCACTGCAGCGCGCCGTCAGCCGGCCTTTCCAGACGCGGTGGCTGTCGTGGATGGGTCCGTGGACACTCTCAACCTTCATGTCTGAGCTCGACGATCGCCGCACGATCGAAAATGCGTGGCTGTTCGGCATGCGCGGCAGCGCCCGACCGCTGCCCGGATTCGAAATCGGCCTGACGCGCGCGGCCCAATGGTGCGGCGATGCCCGGCCTTGTGACTTGTCGACATTCGGCGATTTGCTCGTCGGCAACGATAACCGCGGCGTCAACGTGTCGCCGGATGAGGAGCCCGGCAATCAGTTGGGCGGCATCGACATGCGCTGGTCGCTGCCTCGCTCGACACCGATCGCTCTTTACATGCAGTGGATCGGCGAAGACGGCAGGGGCGGAGGCGGCGCTGTCGGATCATGGCTGCGGCTGGCTGGCGTCGAAACCTGGGGCACGATCGGCGAATTCAGTCACCGCACCCACATCGAAGTCGCCGACACGACGTGCCAGGAAGGCGGCTTCGGCTTCAGCGGCGCGAAGCCGAATTGCGCCTATGAGCACTCGATCTATCGATCGGGCTATCGCTACCAGGGTCGATCGCTGGCGCATCCGACCGATGGCGACAGCCTGTCCTACTCAATCGGCTCAACGCTGGTACAATCCGCCGGTCACGTTTGGAACGCAACGCTCCGTTACATGGAAATCAACCGCCAGGGCCAGCCGGCTCCCCGACATACGCTGTCGTCCACCCCGCAGAAGCGATACGACCTGCTGATCACCCATGAA
>JBFIQH010000178.1:0-6319 GCA_041609735.1 Woeseiaceae bacterium
AGCGTGTACAGGTTTGCAACGACGCCGCGGCGGAGCGCGGCACGACCGGTCTCCGACAACGGCTCGCGCTCGGTGTCTGCGTGTTGCTGCCAGCCGCCGTCGCTATCCAGCGCCTCGCTGAATACCCGATCCTCCCCGGCATACACGTCGATGCGCATGGCTCCGCTGCGATCGGCACGATACCGCCCGGTGACCGTGAACGCCGGTTCCTCGATCAGCAGGTCGACCTCGATCGCAGCGATCGGAGTGCCAACGGCAGTGCTGTGGCGCTCCAGGATGTCTGCAAGCATTAGCGGGCGTTCCGCGGTAATTGCGGCGGCGGCAAGCAGCCCCAGGACCAGGACGGGAATCGTTCGCATGCGTAGCACCTTGATAACGTGTTGATTCAGCTAACTTGGATGCGCGAAGAGCCGGTTTGGTTGCTGCCGGCCGGCGATTGCCGGTCTACTCGGCCATGACCGAATCGAGTACGTCCGGGTCCCGCCAGCGCCCGCCCCGAAGCCGCCAGGCGTAGACCACTGCGATTGCCAGAACCAGTACAACGAATGCCAGCCACGAGATCTTCGGGCCCAGTTCGAACACGCGGATGATGAAGAACTGGGCGACGAGCATCGCCCAGTGCAACGACACCGACGCGATCATCAGCCAGCGCGTGTCGCCGGCCCCGCGCAGTACGCCGCCGGAAACCAGTATTACCGCGTCGGCCATGACGTAGCTCGACAGGCCGATCATCATGAATGCCGACAGCTCCCGAATGGCCGAGAAATCACCGGTCGGCGGCGCAAACACTTCGACGAGCGGATAACGAAATACGATGTACGTAAACGCGAGCACGGCCGAGTAAACGAGGCTGACGGCGAACGCCGCGGTGATGACTTCGTCGGTTCTGGCCATGTCCCTGGCACCGACAAAGCGGCCGATCAGGCTGATGATGCCGACGTTCAGGCCGATCATCGGGATGAAGGACAGGATGTCCCAATTGAACACGATCGCGGCCGAGGCACCTTCGGCGATGCCGTAGGACTGGAACATCAGCAGGAACAGGTTGAAGGCCGCGACATTCAGGAACAGTTCGAGCCCGGACGGGAAGCCGAGCCGCCAGAAACGGCGCAGGATTTTCACGTCAATCGTGAAGGACTGGCGTACCGCGAACGCTTCCCGGTGCTTCTTCTCGAGATAAAAAGCGAGGAACAGCAGGAATGCCAGCAGCGTCGAGATAACCGTCGAGATGCCGGCGCCGACGATCCCGAGCGCTGGAAACCCCAGCTCGCCGAACACCATGACATAGGACAGCGGAACGTTGATCACGAGGCCGAACACGTCGCAAGCCATAACGACGCGGGTACGGCCGATACCGGCGAAATAGGACGAGATACAGGCCTTGGCCAGCGTCACCAGCACGCCGGCCATCAGGATCAGGTAGTAGGTGCGCTCGAGCTCGACCTGCTCGGGCGGGTGCCCCATGCCCTCGAAGATGCCGGCGACCAGGAACGTGATCAGCGTCAGGAACGGCACGCTCATCGCCGTCATCACCAGTCCCTGGGTGACGACCTTTGGACACTTTTCCGGTTCCCCGGCGCCCAGGTACTGGGCCGCCATGGCGTTGGCGTAAGTCAGCAGCCCGATAAAGAAGCAAAAGGAAAAAAACGACGCCACGCCGCCGCCGAGCGCCGCCGCCATGTGTACCGGGTCGATCTGCGACATGAAGTAGCGATCGGTAAAGATCATTACTGCGAACGTGCCCTGCGATACCACCATCGGCAGCGCAAGCCGCAACAGTTCGGCCATGGTGCGCCGGCTAAAATGTCGGATCGGAGACACTACGGGTCCGCCAGATGGATAATCGGGAAAGGGCGCGTAAGTCTACGCAGCCGTGGTCAACGAATAAACCGGCACGGAACTTTTTTACGGTGCATGGTCATAGGGTGGCCGGCGCGTGGTGTGCCGGAGTCGAACGCAAAGGAGCATCAGCATGCGGTCATACACAAAGTTGAGAGCGGCGTTACTGGCGGTGGTCTTGATCGCTATGTCGGGTATCGCCGTCGCGCAGGGCAACGTAGCGGGTGCCCGCAGCATTACCGTCATCGGGCAGGGCGAGGCGGCCGGGCCGCCGGACCTGGCGACCATTAACGCCGGCGTGCAGACCCTTGCCGCGACCGTGGTCGAGTCATCCAACGAGAACCAGGCCATCATCGAGCGCATCATGCAGGCGCTCGACAAGGAAGGTGTTGCTGCGATTGATATCCAGACGGCCGACTACAGCATCTGGCCGGAGCAGCAGCACGACCCGCGCGGCTCTGGCGAAATAACGATCACCGGCTACCGCGTCAACAACACCGTACGTGTCACGGTCAGGGACATCGATCGCCTCGGCAAAATTCTTGCCGCGGTAACGAACGCGGGCGCTAACGCGATTCACGGCATCGGTTTCAGCGTGGAAGATACCGCGGCCCTCGAGGCGGAGGCCCGCTCGGCCGCGATGGCGGACGCGCGTGCGCGCGCGGCGGCGCTCGCAGAACTGGCCGGCGTCCGGCTCGGCAAGGTGCTCGCGATCACGATGTCGCCGGGCGGTGGTTATCCCGTGCCGATGATGGGCGGCCGCATGGACATGGCGCAGAGTGCGTCGGTGCCCGGAATATCGACCGGCCAGCTGAGCATCATGGTGCAGGTGCAGGTAGCCTACGAAATTGAATAAGGATTCAGCGGCCGTCGATCGCAGCAACGACGGCCGCTGACGCCTATTCGGCGTCTTCCGCCGTCTCCCCGGACAGGGCTTCGTCGAGCAGCGCGACGAGCTCGTCGCGGCTATAGCTGTATGGGCCCCACTCATTCAGCTGCACGAGTTCATTGATCTGGGTACGAATCGTCCATGCCTGTTCCTCCGCATTGGGAACGACCATGTAGCGGCGCAGCGGTTCGTCATCGAACAGCGCATGCATGAACGCCTCTGAAACCTCGTCCGGCTCCTTGTAAGACAGTTCGCGTGCGGCCGCGGCTTCGTAGGCCTTTTGCAATTGCTCGGCGGTTTGCTCATCGGCATCTTCGGCACCCTTGATGCGCCGCTGCACGCTGCTGCGGCGAATGTTCGACTTGTAGTTGCCGGGCTCGACGACGCTCACGGCAACACCGTGTGGCGCCATCTCCTCGGCGAGCGCATCCGTGAACGCCTCGATCCAGTGCTTGCTGCCGCTGTAAGCGCTGAAGCCGGCGAACGACGAAATGGTGCCGGCGATCGAGCCGGTCGTCACGATGCGACCCCCGGATTCGATAACGAGCGGCGCGAACGCCTGTGTCGTGCGATAAACGCCCTCGACGTTGACGTCATAGACAAAGGTCTGGTCCTTGATCGGCGTATCGACGACCTGGCCGCCGCCGCCGACGCCGGCATTGTTGACGATGCCCCACAGTCCTGTGCCTTTTTTACGGATGAGTTCGACCGCCGCGTCGACCTGGTCCTGGTTTGTGACGTCGAGACGCACCGCGGTAACGTTGTCGATAGCATCTAATGCTTCCAGGTCCGCGTCCTTACGCGCGCCCGCGTAGACGTGGTAACCCGCTTCCGCAAGAGTTTCCGTCAGGTTGCGGCCGATGCCGGTGCTGGCACCGGTCACGAGAACCGACTTTTGCGATTCGGCGAATACCGCCTGCGGCGCGGTTAAAACGAAAAGTGAAACGATTGCAACAAAGACGATTTGGACCATCCTGTTCATGAGTGCTACCTCGTGTTGTTGTTGCTTATGACACTAACACACAGCGACGCAAGTGTGCCCGTCAGCCCGACATCCGATCGCACCAGCGTGAGACAGCGTCGAGCGTAGCTGGTCCGTTCACGAGGTCGTGGACCGCGGGATCCCGGCGTACGGTGCGGATGAGAAGCAGTCGGACGATGGTACGGGACGTATTGACCTGGATTTCAAGATACAGGTGGCCGTCGTAAACCTCGCGTACGGTGCCGAACTACCGGCAAGTCAGGCAGACGACCGGCCGTGATGGCGACGTCGATTGTCGTTCGTGGATGTTACTATGCTTCCTGGTTAATCCGAAGCCAGGCATCGCTCGTTGGATGTGGCGCGCTCTGCCAGACGCGATGCTGCGCCGGACTTGCGCTGGCAATTTCAGGGAGGACGCTTGATGCGCCTGACGACAATCTGCCTGCTAGTGGTATGCGCGCTAACGGCTGGTCCGATAACGGCGAACGAGCCGGATCAGCCGCTTGTCACGATGGACGAGAACTTGTGGGTTGCGTTCTACGACGTGCCCTCGCGCCGTTTTCGCGACATTCGAACCGCATTCATGCAGCGTAACTTTGCGGCGGCTGCCAGTGACCTCGGCACGAGCGCCAGTTACCTGCGCATCGAAGCGGACCGGGCGATTCAGGAGTTGTCGGTTCGCCTGAACGAGGTGGCGGGAAGAATGACGTGGGTGGCCGACAATATCGAGGACATGTCGGTAACGGTAGCCGATCTCGACGCGCTGTTCGGCCGGGCGCACTGGCTGCTCGCCCAGCATTACCTCGACATGGCGAGGCGGGCCCGTGATCGGCAGAGGTATCGAGTCGAGGGTCGGTACCTTTGGGCAACCACGCACCATCTTGAAAGAGCCGTGCTCTGGAGCAATGCGCGCATCGACAAGCGGCTGTTCAAAACGCTCGAGGGACTGCGTGAGCTGGCCACCCGGCTTCAGGATGACAAAGAAGCGCTCAAAGCGCACCGCGAAAAACCGCTGGTTCAGGCCGACAGGACGTTGCGTGAGTTGGGCAAGCGTATCGACCGCCCGGTTGTACTCCCGGCCCAGTAAGTGAACACGGAATCCCATAGCGCGACGCAAACGGGCGTGCTGCCGACAGCCAGGATCCACAAATGGCTGACGTTGTTCCTGCAGCTGACTTTGCTCATCGGCGTATTGTGGGCCGTTGTCCAGGGCCGCTGGTTGGCCGCAATCGTCACCGGCGGCATCATCGTGGTTACGATGCTGCCCCTGATCCTGGGTCGCCGCTTCGAAGTTCGAATCCCGCCCGAGTTCGAGGTGCTGGCCGTCGTCTTTATTTACGCGTCGCTGTTTCTCGGTGAGGTCCATGGCTACTACGTTCGGTTCTGGTGGTGGGACGCGGTGCTGCATATCGGCTCGGGATTCCTGCTCGGCATCCTCGGCTTCCTGCTGGTATATGTTCTAAACGAACACGAAAACGTCGACCTGCACATGCGGCCGCGTTTTGTCGCGCTGTTTGCGTTCATGTTCGCCGTCGGCATGGGCGCGCTGTGGGAAATTTTCGAGTTCGCAATGGACCAGCTGTTCGGGCTGAACATGCAGAAGAGTGGACTGGTCGACACGATGTGGGATCTGATCGTCGATACCGTCGGTGCGGCAACGATTTCCCTGATGGGCTGGGGATACCTGAAAAATTCCGGCTCGAGCTCGTTTCTCGAGCGCTGGATCAGCGCGTTCATAGTCGCTAATCCCAGGCTCTTCGGTCGCTGGGACGGCGATTAGCAACTAGTTGAAGGGATTCGGGATCAGCACCGGCGTCTTGCGTTTGTACGCTTCGTAATCATCCTGTCCGCCCCAGCGTTCGTCGGCGCGTTCCTCGAGCATCGGGATGCCGCTGACCTTGATCAGCAGGAACGCGACGAACACCGGCGAGATCAGCGTCGCCCATTGCCAGCCGTGCAGTACCGGCGTGGCGACGATGGCGATGCCGATCCAGAGGACGATCTCGCCGAAATAGTTCGGGTGCCGCGACCAGGCCCACAGGCCTGTATTGATGAACTTGCCGTCATTGGCCGGCTCGTCCCTGAACGCCGACTTCTGGCGGTCGGCAACGATCTCGATCGTGATACCGAACGCCCAGACGGCGATGCCGATGAGCCCTGCGACGCCGAGCGGCTCGCGCACGCCGCCGGTGATGACGGCAAATGCTGCCGCTGCCGTCAACAGCACCCAGAGCCCCTGTAGCGTCCACGCCAGCAGGAAACGGGAGGGGCGATTCTTGATGTCATCGAAGCGGCCATCCTTGCCGCTTTTCGAGATGCGCAGGAACAGGAACGATGCGAGGCGTATAGACCAGAACAAGACCATGCCGGCCACCAGCGTTGCCCGCAGGTCGAGCTCGCTGGATAAGGCGACGGCAACCACGGTCGTCGTGATGTAGGCGATACCGCCGGTCAGGTCGTAGTACTTTTCGGTTTGCATCAATACGGCGGGCACGAACGCGACCCAGTTGATCGCGAACGCCAGTGCGCCGCAAATCGCGAATACCGGAACCGAACCGACGAGGTCGCCGCCGTCGCTGCCGGCCCAGGACATGAATGCGCCGAGCACG
>JBFIQH010000179.1:0-6308 GCA_041609735.1 Woeseiaceae bacterium
AGCATGATGCCGGCCGTTTTCGGCCCCAGCGCCGCTTTCAGCGCGCCGATGTCGACGTCGCCCTCGCTGTCGGTCGGGATTTCACGGACGACACAACCGCACATCGTCGCCGTCGCCGGGTTCGTGCCGTGCGCCGCGTCGGGCACGAGGATCTCGTTGCGCTCGGTGTCGCCGCGCGAGCGGTGGTATGCCTGGATCATCGCGACGCCGGCCAGTTCGCCCTGCGCACCGGCCATCGGCGTCAGGGACACGCCCTTCATGCCCGTTACGGCCTTCAGCATGTCCTGCAGCTCGAACATGCACTTCATGAAGCCCTGGCCGTGCGACGTCGGACCCAGCGGATGCCGGCCGGCGAACCCCGGCAGCAGCGCCAGCGAATTGCAGGCACGCGGGTTGTATTTCATCGTGCACGAGCCGAGCGGGTAGAACTGCGTGTCGATCGAGAAGTTCTTCTGCGACAGTCGTGTGAAGTGACGCACGACCTGCAGCTCGGACGCTTCCGGCAGCTTCGGCACGTCGCAGCGCCGCAGCGCGTCCGGAATGTCGATATCGACGTCGGTGCTCGGCGCCTGCGCAAAAGCGCGGCGTCCGGACCGCGACTTTTCAAAGATCAGCTTGTCGGCGATTTTGTTCATGGTCAGTCATCCGATCCGTCGGCATCGACGTCTACGCCCAGCGACCGGAAGGCCGTCTCGTAGTCAGGCTCGCGCGTAATGTCCTTGATGTGTTCGCGGTGAACGATCGTGTTGTTCTCGTCGATGACAATGACGGCCCGTGCAAACATGCCCGCGAGCGGGCCTTCGGTAATCTGCACGCCGTAGTTCTCTCCGAAACCCGCGTGCCGGATCGCCGACAGTCCGATAACGTTCGTCAGCTCGTTCTCTTCCTGAAAGCGCTCGTGGGCAAACGGCAGGTCGTAGGACACCGTCAGCAAAGCAATGTCGTCCTTGCCTTCGCCCAGTCGATTGAACTCGATGACCGATTTCGCGCAGATCGTCGTATCGATGCTGACGACGATATTCATGATCTTGCGCATGCCCATCCAGTTCGCAAATGAGACGTTCTGCAGCTTGGTATTGACGAGCATGATATCCGGCGCGCGGCTGCCGACGGCGGGCAGTTCGCCGTGCGTCTGGTAATTGCCGCTGTCGAAAATTGTTTTCGTGATGACGGTTCCGCTCATGCGCTCTTCCGGGATGGGTTGGCAGATTCAGTATCGAAGACGTCCCGCATCGCCGCGATGTAGGCGTCGATGTCCTCGTCGATTTTGGTTTCCGTCGCACAGACGAGCATTGCCGGCGCATACTCCGGGTGGCTCGCCGAGAGGTCCAGGCCGCCGAGAATGCGACGTTCGGCAAGTGCCTCGAGGACCGGTGCAATCGGCCGATCCAGCTTCAGCGCGACTTCGTGGAAGTACGGCCCGTCGAACAGGCGCTCAACGCCGTCGATCCGGCACAGGCCGTCGACGAGGCGGCGCGTGTTCGCGTGGGACTGCGCTGCGACGCGCGCAAGCCCGCCGGCACCGAGCAGCGACATGTAGATCGTCGCAGCCGTGACCATCAGGCCCTGGTTCGTGCAAATGTTCGACGTCGCCTTCGAGCGCCGGATGTGTTGTTCGCGCGCCTGCAGCGTCAGCGCGAAACCGGGCTCGCCGTCGAGGTCGGTCGTGCGGCCGACGATGCGGCCGGGCATCTGCCGCACGTGCGCCTGCTTGCAGGTCATGAAGCCAAAGTATGGCCCGCCGGAGGACAGCGGCACACCCAGCGGCTGCCCTTCGCCGCAGGCGATGTCGACACCCTCCTCGCCCCAGTGACCCGGCGCCTTCAGCAGCGCCAGCGAGGTCGGGTTGACGACGCCGATGACGATCGCGCCGCGCGCGCGTGCCCAGTCGGTGAGCCGGTCGACATCCTCGAGCGTGCCGACAAACGTCGGCTGCTGGATGACGACAGCGACGGGATCGGCTGCGTCGTGCAATTCGTCGAACGCGACGTTGCCGGTCGCAGCATCGGCGGGCAACCAGTCGAACGTCAGCTCCTGGCTGCCGGCGATCGCGTGCGCGACCTTTGCGTAGACCGGGTTGACGCCGGGCGCCATCAGCACCTGCCGTGACTTAGATCGCCGCTGCAGGCGCACCGCCATCAGTGCTGCTTCGGCGAGGCCCGAGGCACCGTCATACAGCGACGCATTGCTCGCGTCGAGGCCGGTCAGCGCGGTGATCATCGACTGGTACTCGTAAATCGTCTGCAGCGTGCCCTGACTCGCCTCGGCCTGGTAGGGCGTGTAGGCGCTGTAGTATTCGCCGCGCGTTGCGATGTCCCATACGGCCTGCGGGATATGGTGTTCGTAGGCTCCGGCGCCGATGAAACACAGCGCACCGCGGTCCTCTGCCGCCCGTTCGCGCATCAGTCGCGTGATCTGCATTTCGGACAACGCTTCAGGAACGCCCTGCAGCTCGTCGATGCGCAGTTCTTTCGGAATCTCGTCGAACAGGTCGTCGATGCTGCCGACGCCGATCGCTTCGAGCATTTCGTCCGTGTCTTTTTTCGTGTGAGGTATGAACGGCATCGTATCGCCTGTGCAGTCCTGGTTATTCGTCGAGTTCGTCAAGCAGGGCCTGGTATTCGTCCGGCGACATCAGCTCCGATTCGTCGGCATCGACGGCCGGCTCGATGCGGACGATCCAGCCGTCGCCGTACGGGTCCTCGTTGATCTTCTCGGGGTCGTCGGCGAGTTCCTCGTTGACCTCGACGACCTTGCCGGCGATCGGCGCGTAGACGTCCGACGCCGCTTTGACGGATTCGACGACGGCCATTTCTCCCTCGGCTTCGAGTTCCTGGTCGACTTCCGGCAATTCGACGTAGACGAGATCGCCCAATGCCGCCTGTGCGTGATCGGTAATTCCGACCGTCACGCTGCCGTCGTCCTCCCGACGCAGCCATTCATGCTCCTTCGTGTAGAGCAGGTCTCCCGGCAGTTCACTCATTGTTGGTCTCCACTTTTCTCATCGAGCCTGCGCGCGAACCTACAGTTCGACGCGAACCTGGCCGTTGCGGACGAACGGCGTCTTCACAATGCGGACGTCCTGCAACTTGCCACGAATATCGACTTTTGCCGCCGTGTAATCACCCGCCGGCACCCGCGCCAGCGCGATCGAGCGTTCCATTGTCGGCGAAAATCCACCGGATGTAATCTCGCCCTCGCCGACGCCGTCGACGACGACGCGCTGGTGGCCACGCAGGACGCCCTTGCCCTCGAGAACGAGCCCGACGAAACGCCGCAGGTTGCCCGTGTCTCGCTGCTTCTCGAGCGCAACACGGCCGATGAATTCACGGTCGGCGGGCTCCCACGCAACGGTCCAGCCGAGGCCGGATTCGAGCGGCGATACGCTGTCGTCCATGTCGTTACCGTACAGGTTCATTGCCGCCTCGAGCCGCAGCGTGTCACGCGCGCCGAGTCCGCACGGCTGAACGCCGCCTGCCAACAGCTGGTCCCAGGCGGCGACCGCCCTGTCCGCGGGCAGTACAATCTCGAAGCCATCCTCACCGGTGTAGCCGGTGCGAGCGACGAACAACTCCCCGGCGTACGTCGCGCTGAAGGGCTTTAGCGCCATCGCTCGCTCACGCACGGATTCCTCGATCAGCGCGGCAGCGCGCTGCCGGGCATTTGGGCCCTGCACGGCAAGCATTGCAAGTTCGGTGCGCTCGCTGACGCGCACGTCGTAGTTTTCGGCGTGCTGCCGAATCCACGCGAGGTCTTTTTCACGCGTCGACGCGTTGACGACAAGCCGGTAATTGGCGGCGTCGAAGTAGTAGACGATCAGGTCGTCGATGACGCCACCGTCGTCGTTCAGCATGCAGGAGTACAGCGCCTTGCCGGAGTCGGTGAGCCTGCCGACATCATTGGCGAGCAGGAAACGCAACAATGCGCCGGATCGTTCGCCCGACAAATCGACGATGGTCATGTGTGACACGTCGAAGACGCCGGCGTCGGTCCGCACCGCGTGGTGTTCCTCTTTCTGCGAGCCGTAGTTGACCGGCATGTCCCAGCCGCCAAAATCGACCATGCGCGCACCGGCCGCGAGGTGGCTGTCGTAAAGCGGTGTGGTTAAGGCCATGCCGTTTCCTGGATTCTCTGGTTTCTTATCGTTACGAGGGCAAAAAAAAAGGGCGGCAGATCGCCCGAGATCTGCCGCCCCTCTGTCCTTCGGTACCTGAGAGATCGACAGCCGGATAACGGTCCGGCCGCATTCCCCTTCGGTGGGCCGTTATCGTGGCCTCTCTCCAGAGCTAATCAGCGTACACAGTCCATTTGCCTGAGCGTTTCCGGGCGAGTTGCGCCTTCGGCGCCCCGGATGACCGGGGTCTCTTCTGTGCACCCTGTGGATTAGTGGGGGCATGATAACCAAAGCGCCCGGCGCTGACCACCGCGGCCGCAGGCTTGCGATGAGCCGCCCTGCACGCCCACAATGCCGGTCCGGACACACGGGGAAAATCATGCTGCGTACGATTGCTGCCGTCCTGGCGCTACTGGCCGTCTCACCCGCACTGGCGGATGCGAGCGGCGATTTCAAGGCACTGCTCGACGAGGTCTGGGAGTTCCAGATGTCCGAATTCCCGATGTCCGCCTCGTATCTCGGCGACCGGCGCTACAACGACCGCTGGACCGACCAGAGCCTCGACGCGATCGCGGATCGCCAGCAGGCGACGCGCGATTTTCTCGGCCGCCTGTATGCGATCGACCGCGCTCAATTGTCGGACGCCGACAAGATCAATTACGAGCTGTTTCGCCGCGAGCTGCAGGACGACGTCGACCGCTACAAGTTCAAGGGTTACCTGCTGCCGTTCAGCCAGCGAGGCGGTGTACAGACGCTGAACGACCGCACGAATTCGATTCCGCTGGCGACGGTCAAGGATTACGAGGACTGGCTCGCACGGATGGGAAAGATCGACACCGTCATCGACCAGACGATTGCGATTGCCGAGCGCGGCCGGCGCGAGGGCATCGTGTCACCGGCCGTGCTGATGCAGCGAATCCCGGCGCAGATCGAGACCCAGCTCGTCGAACAGGGCACCGACAGCCCCTTCTATAGCGTCTTCGAGGAACTGCCGGAGTCGTTCAGCGACGCGGACCGCGCGCGCCTGCAGAAAGCAGCCGTCGAGACGATCGAAAAATCCGTCGTACCGGCATACCGCAAATTCGCCCGCTATTTCGAACGCACCTACCTGCCCGCCAGCCGCGAAACGATCGGGCTCGCGGCTCTGCCGAACGGCAGCGAGTGGTACGAGTACCTCGCGCGCAATTTCACGACGACCCAAATGACGCCGGACGAGATACATCGCCTCGGCCTCGACGAGGTCAAGCGGATCCGCGACGAGATGCAGACAGTTATTGACGAGGTGGAGTTCGACGGCGACTTCCAGCAGTTCCTCGCGTTCCTGCGCAGCGACCCGCAGTTTTACTACGACGATCCCGACGAACTCTACGAGGCCTACCTCGCAACCAGCAAGCGTATCGACCCGGAGCTCGTCAGGCTGTTCGGCAAACTGCCGCGAATGCCCTATGGCGTCAAACCGATTCCGGCAGCGACGGCTCCCGACACGACGACCGCCTACTACACCGGCCCGGCGGCGGACGGCAGTCGCGCCGGCATCTACTGGGTCAACCTGTACAAGCCCGAGGTGCGCCCGAAGTTCGAGATCGAGGTCCTGACCGTGCACGAGGCGATGCCCGGTCACCACCTGCAGATCGCACTGCAGCAGGAACTCGGCGACATGCCGAACTTCCGCCGTTTCTCAGGCTTCACCGCGTTTGTCGAAGGCTGGGGCCTGTACAGCGAGAGCCTCGGCTACGATCTCGGCCTTTACGACGACCCTTACTCGCGTTTCGGCGCACTGACCTACGAAATGTGGCGGGCCGTACGCCTCGTCGTCGACACCGGCATTCACTACAAGGGCTGGACCCGCCAGCAGGCCATCGATTTCTTCAAGGCCAACGCCGCCAAAACCGAGCACGACATCGTCAATGAGATCGACCGCTACATCGGCAACCCGGGACAGGCGCTCGCGTACAAGATTGGACAGCTGAAGATCCTGTCACTCCGGCAAACGGCCGAGTCAACGCTCGGCGACAACTTCGACATCAAGGCCTTCCACGACGAACTGCTCGGCGCAGGGGCTTTGCCTCTGGATTTGCTCGAACAACGTATGGATACCTGGTTGGCTGCTCAATTGGCACAAATGTAGATACCCCGAGGTGCGGGCGACGCGCGGGGTGTCTCGCTCACTCGAAACCCCACTCGATCGCGAGAC
>JBFIQH010000180.1:0-6278 GCA_041609735.1 Woeseiaceae bacterium
AGGGCCAGCACGCGCTTGTTGAACTCGAGCATGCTGAGCTCGCGGTTGATGTACAGGTCCGAGGGTGGCAGGGCGGGCGCGTCCAAAGCGGTCTCTTACAGGTTCGGCCGACCAGTATATCAGCGCTGTTGTAACGGCAACTTTAACCCAGTCCCGATTCGCAACGGCCGCCGCCGGCCGGGTAACGCGCGCCGAGGACGATCGCGCGACGGGCGCCCGTGACGCCGGGCAGGTTGCCGGACTGCCCGTTCAGGTGGCGCATAGACAGCCAGGCAAATGCTGCAGCTTCGACCCAGTCGGGATCGAGCCCGGCGGCGCCGGTATCCTCGATGTGCGCCACATCGGCGCGGCGCTGCAGACGCTCCTGCAAGTCGCTGTTGTGCACGCCGCCGCCACAGACAAAGAGGCGCGTCGTGCCGGGTGCAAAGCTGCGCAGAGCCTCCCCGATGCTCGATGCCGTCAGCTCGGCGAGTGTTGCCTGGACGTCCTCGGCGGCCATGTCGCCCGCATTAATGTTCTTAACCCAGTCCAAATTGAAACGTTCAACGCCGGTGCTCTTGGGAGGACTCGAGGCGAAATACGCATCGTCGAGAAAGCGCGCCAGCAAGCGCTTGTTGACGTTTCCTGATGCCGCCCACTGTCCTCCGTCATCGAAGGCGGCTCCGCGATGGTGCCGGATCCATGCATCGAGCAGTGTATTGCCAGGACCGGTATCGAAGCCGATGATCGCATCGCCCGCCGCCGGCAGGATCGTCAGATTCGCGATGCCGCCGATGTTGAGTACCGCGCGGTTTTCGTCCGCCGAGTGAAACAGCCAGTGATGGAACGGCGGAACCAGCGGCGCACCTTCGCCTCCCTCGGCAACGTCGGCGCGGCGGAAATCCGCGACTGTCTCGATACCGGTGCGCGCAGCGATAACGGCGGGGTTGCCTATTTGCATCGTGAAGCGATGCGCACTGTCGGGGCGATGCCGAAGCGTCTGGCCGTGACTGCCGACGGCGTCTATCGCGGCGGGCACTTTCCCGGCCTGTCGCAGCAATTCGTTGGCGGCGTCAGCGAAACATTCACCGACCCAGGTATCGAGCTCGCCGACTTCGTCGATGCCGGTGTGCGCCGGATCCGAAACTGCGGCCCGTAGGCGGTCGCGAAGCTCTGCCGGATACTCGAACTTCAGTTTTGCGTCGAGTGACACCGAATGTTGCTCGAACCTCGCAATGACGGCATCGACGCCGTCCATGCTGGTGCCGGACATCAGCCCGATGTAGGCACCGGTACTCAAATCAGGTCGATTCGTCGCCGGTGTCGACGGACGCTACCTGCGTGCGCTTGAACTGCTCGAGATCCTCGAGAATAGGATCGACCGACGCAAGAAACTGCTCCCGGTAGCGTGCGTCGATGGGTTCGGCCTGCGGCAGTGGCACCGTGCGCGGATTGCGGTGCACGCCATTGAGGCGGTATTCGTAATGGAGGTGGTTGGCAGTAGCCAGTCCCGTTGCCCCGACATAGCCGATCGTCTGGCCTTGACGCACGCGCGAGCCGAGTTTCGCCGATGCCGCGAATCCCGACATGTGCGCATACAGCGTCGTGATATTTCCGCCGTGCTGCAGGATGACGGTCTTGCCGTAGCCGCTCTTCGTGCCGCGAAAAATGACCTTGCCGTCGCCAGCGGCCTTGATCGGCGTTCCGCGCGGGGCCGCGTAGTCGACGCCGCGATGCGCGCGTATCGTGTTCAATATCGGGTGACGGCGGCGTGGATTGAAGTTGGAGCTGACACGTGTGAAATCGACCGGTGCACGAATAAAGGCCTTGCGCACGCTGTCACCGTCCGGCGTGAAGTAGTCCGAGTAACCGTCGTCGTCGATAAATCGAATCGCCGTGTAGGTGCGGCCGTTGTTGTTGAACTCGGCGGCGATGATTTCACCATCGGCGACATACTCCCCGTCCTGCCAGATCTCCTCGTACTGCACGTAGAAATTGTCGCCCTGGCGAATGTCCAGGACGAAGTCGACGTCCCACGCGAAGATACCTGCAATGTTCATTATGACTTTGTCGGACAACCCGGCATCGGCACCGCTTTCGAACAATGACGTGCGAATAACGCCGTGCGCGATTCGCTTCTGAATCTCGATCGGGCGCTCGACGATTTCTGCGGCGAATCCGTCGGCATCCCGCTCGACTTTCAGCGCACTCGTCAGGTCCAGAACCGAGTACATGCTGACGAGATCACCGTTTTCATGGAGAATTTCGAACTCGTCGCCGACTTTCAGCCGGCGAAACAACTGGCGGGGTTCATCGAGTTTGGCAACGGCAGCGAGGTGCCCGAGGTTCAGTTTGTGCTCGCGAAACAGTTTGTCCATCGTATCGCCGCGGCCAATCGTCAGGTTCAGTGTGTCGTACGCCGGAACCGGTTCGATCTCCGCTTCGATCATTGCCTGGATTTCGTCGTCGAGCGGCAGCGGGACGACCGGTTCGACCGCGGTGGCGGTGTCAGATGCGGCCATCATCACCGGTTCATCCGCTGGTGGCAGCGACGAGTCGTCAGCGTCGGGCAGCGACAGCAGCAGCAGGGCGGCGAGCGGGAGGCCGAGGCCGACAGTAAACCACTGCAGTGCTTTGGGTTTCCGGGTCTGGCGTGCGCTTACCGACTTGTAATCGTGAAGCAGCGGGCTTGACCTCTGATGCACGTCCGGGTCCCTGGCAGGTAGGAAGGCGCTACTCTAACCCGCGTTTTTCGCAACGTCAAAGAAAACTGTTAAAAGTCAGAACGTTAACGGCCGTTTGTAGAATGCCGTTAGAATGCTACCCTTCGCCCCGGCCAATTTGGGCCGTTTGAACTGGTTGTGCACAATCGATGACTGCAATCGACAGGCAACTGGCCGAGCTGACGCGCGGCACCGACGAGGTGTTGCCTGAGGGCGGCCTGCGCGAAAAACTGAAAAAAAAGCGGCCGCTGGTCGTCAAAGCCGGGTTCGATCCGACGGCGCCGGACCTGCACCTCGGACATACGGTACTGATCAACAAGATGCGCCAGTTCCAGGAGTTCGGGCACGAAGTCGTGTTCCTGATCGGCGATTTCACCGGCATGATCGGCGACCCGTCTGGGCGCGACGCAATGCGGCCGCCGCTGACGCCCGAAGAAATTCAGGCGAATGCCGACACCTACAAAGAACAGGTCTTCAAGATCCTCGACCCGGAGGCGACGCGCGTCGACTTCAATTCACGCTGGATGGGCGACATGGACGCGGCCGGGCTGATCAAGCTCGCGTCACATCACACCGTTGCCCGCATGCTCGAGCGCGATGACTTCAGCAAGCGTTACAAGGGCGGCGTGCCGATATCCATTCACGAATTCATGTACCCGATCGTGCAGGGTTACGACTCGGTGGCGCTGCAAGCCGACATCGAACTCGGCGGCACCGACCAGAAGTTCAACCTGCTCGTTGGCCGCCAGCTGCAGCAGGAATATGGCCAGGAACCGCAGGTCGTCATGACGACGCCGCTGCTCGAGGGGCTGGACGGCGTCGAGAAGATGTCCAAGTCAAAAGGCAACTACATCGGCATCACGGAGCCGCCGCGCGAAATTTTCGGCAAGTTGATGAAGATCTCCGATGACATGATGTGGCGCTACTATGAGCTGCTGAGTTTTCGCTCGCTCGAGGACATCGCGACGTTAAAGAAGAGTGTCGCTGATGGAATGAATCCGCGCGATGCAAAGTTCGAGCTCGGCATCGAGATCGTCGACCGTTTTCATGGCGCCGGGTCCGGCGTTGCTGCGCGCGATGAGTTTATTGCGCGCTTTCAGCAGGGCGCCATGCCCGAGGATATGCCGGAGATCTCACTCGCCGCCGAAGACGGCCTGCTCGGCATTGCCCACCTGTTGAAAGGCGCGGGGCTGGTTTCGAGCACGTCGGAAGCTTTCCGCATGATCAAGCAGGGTGCCGTGCGTATCGACGGCGAGCGGGTAGACGATCGCTCGCTGTGCATCGAGGCGGGCTCCACGAACGTCTACCAGGTTGGCCGTCGCAAATTTGCGAGGGTCAGTTTGCGCTGACCGGGAATCTGGCCGCCCTGTGCCTGTCTACAGACCCATGGGACATTTTTTGATTCGAAAGAGCGCACCGTGCTGAACCGCCTGACAATGCCGCTGATGTTGGCGTTGCTGCTGGCCGCGCCGGCTTTGCGCGCCGGGGACGCGATTGATCAACGCGAGGTCGACGAGGCACGCCGCCAGCAGGCGTTCCGGGACGGCATGCAGGTCATCGTCGAGGACCTGAACAAGGGTTCCTACCGCCAGCTGGTCCGCGCAATGGACGAGGATGATGTGCTGGAGCGCATTTTCGGCCTGCGCCTGATCGATCAACGCATCAAGCGTGAATTTCGCGACAGGATTCGCGAGAACGATGGCTTCGAGCGCTTCATCGAGTCTCTGTATTCGGACGAAGCGAAGGACGGACTGCGCGCACACCTGTTGACCGTTGAGTCGCGTGGCACCCGCGGCCGCGCAGTGCTTCGCTTCGACATGTCGCACTTTCGCTTCAATTACATCGAGTACCAGCTCGAGCTCGATGACACGGAAAGGCTGCAGCTGCTCGACTGGGACGATTACATGCGTGGCTACCGCATGTCCGAGCGCATGGGCTTGTTGCTCGTGCAGGGCCAGCCCAGCGTCAGCGCCGCCCGCAAGCTGGTCGACTTCCCGAACGTGCAGGAACGGGAGGTATTCCAGATCGTGGAAGTTCTGAAAGCTGCCCGCGACATGGATTTCGCCCGCTTCTTCGAAATTTTCGAAAATCTCGACGAGAAACTTCAACGCCAGCGCGCGGTCTTGATCGTTGGCCTCGATGCAGCACGGGACGCCCGCAAACGCCGCAACCAGCGCACGATGCTGATGGCCATCGATCGCTACTACCCGAATGAGCCGTTGTTTGCACTGTCGTTGCTCGACTACTACTTCCCGGCGAAGCAGTACCAGAAGGCGCATGACGCGCTCGTTCGATTGACGCGCAAGCTTCGCATCGACGATGCCGTGTCGAATGCACGGTTGTCGTCGACGATGCTGGTCATGGGCGAGGTCGATGACGCGATCGCGTACGCGGCCAAGTCGGTGCAGCAGGAGCCGGATCTGGAGCTCGGGTGGTGGGCGGTCCTGCGTGCGCAGGTGGCTGGCGGCGACTTTGTCGCAGCTGTCGAGGCGCTTGGCCAGCTCACCGGACAGTTCGGGCATACGCTCGACCCGGCCGCGCTTGCCAAGGATCCGTCGCTGAAGCGGTTCAGCGAATCGAGTGAATATCGCGACTGGTACGCCGCCAATGGCGGCAGCGACGGCAGCTAGGCCTCTACGTTCCGTGGCCGCGCCGGGCGTCGAGATCGTCGAATATCAGCCGCAGCTGGCGCAACACTTTCGTGACCTGAACGTCGAATGGCTCGAGAAGTACTTCGTCGTCGAGCCCATCGATCACGAGGTTCTCGGCGACCCGGACGGCAAGATTATCGGCGCAGGCGGCGCGATTCTGTTCGCGCGGGTCGACGGCGATATCGTCGGAACCGTCGCATTGAAGCACCATGGCAATGGCCTTTTTGAACTGACCAAGATGGCCGTAACCGAGCGCTGCCAGGGCGCCGGCATCGGCCGCCACCTGCTCGCGGCCTGCCTGGAGCGTTACCGGTCCCTGGGCGGCAAACGCCTGTTCCTGGAGTCCCATTCGAGCCTCGGGCCGGCCCTGCACCTCTACCAGTCGGCAGGCTTTCGGCATGCCGTACGGGAGCTGCCGTCCGACTATCGGCGGGCCGACGTTTACATGGTTTACGGGGGCGGCTGAAAATTTGTAAAATCAATAAGTTGCCGGCGCGGGCACAAAAGATTAAATAAACGGTTGACGGCGCGCGCTTCGTCGCTATAATGCCCCGCTCGCTGGGGGTACGGTGTCCTTCAGCGGACCTCCAAGACAATACATCAATGGCCGTAGGGCTGGTCATCAGCTCCGCTCGGCCTGTATACTTGTCGGTCTGCCTCGGATTCACGGGGCTCGTTCTTTAACAACTTATTCAGATAATTTGTGTGGGTGCTTGCGCCCGACTTTGCGAAGGCAAAATCGAGTGTAAGAACCTTAGTGAAATCTTAGTAATTGAGGGATTTGCACTCTTCAAGCTCAAAGTTTGAACTGAAGAGTTTGATCCTGGCTCAGATTGAACGCTGGCGGCATGCCTAACACATGCAAGTCGAACGGAAACGATGGAAGCTTGCTTCCAGGCGTCGAGTGGCGGACGGGTGAGTAATA
>JBFIQH010000181.1:0-6263 GCA_041609735.1 Woeseiaceae bacterium
TCGAAGGCGTCGACATTGATTGCCGCAATCGCAACTTCGTCATGCCGTTTTTCCTCGATTTTTCCGGTCCACTGCCATGATCAAGGTCGACAACCTGCACCGGTCGTTCGGTGACGTGCGCGCGGTCCGCGGCGTCAGTTTCGCGGCGCCGGACGGCAAGATCACTGGCCTGCTGGGGCCGAACGGCGCCGGCAAATCGACGACGTTGCGCATCCTGTACACGGTTCTGAAGCCTGACGAGGGTCACGCCAGCATTGACGGCCACGACGTCGTCGAGGCAAGTCTCGCTGCGCGCCGCGTGACCGGCGCGCTGCCGCACGGTGCAGGGCTGTATCCGCACCTGACGGCACGCGAGAACATCGCTTACTACGCGACGCTGTGCGGCATTCCGAGAAAAGACGTTGCCGATAAAGTCGACAGCATCATCGAGCTGCTCGAAATCGACGAGTTCGCGCATCGGCGCACGAAAGGCTTTTCGCAGGGCCAGCGCACGAAGGTCGCGCTGGCGCGCGCGCTCGTTCACGATCCGCAGAACGTCATTCTCGATGAACCGTCGAACGGCCTCGATGTCATGGCGACGCGTTCATTGCGCCGGCTGATCCTGAAGCTGAAGGAAAGCGGCCGCTGCGTGCTGTTCTCGAGCCACGTGATGCAGGAAGTCGCCGCGCTGTGCGACGACATCGTCATCATCGCAAACGGCCAGGTTGCTATCGATGACAGCGCCGACGGTATTCGCAGGAAAACCGGCTGCGACGATCTCGAGGATGCCTTCGTCGAGGCCATCAAGACGACGGAGCCCGACTAGTGCGTACCGCGTTCACCGTATTTCGCAAGGAGGTGCTCGACAATTTTCGAGACCGGCGCACGCTCGTCTCGGCATTGCTGATGGGCCCGCTCTTCGGGCCGCTGTTGTTTGCCTTCGTCATCAACCTGTCCGTCGACCGTACGCTGTCCGACGAGGAACAGACGCTGTCGGTACCGGTACTCGGCGCGGAGCATGCACCAAACCTGGTTCGCTATCTCGCGAGCAAAAATATCGACGTCGCCGACGCGCCGGGATCGCGCGCCGACGCGCTCGAGGCCGTCAAGCTCGGCACGCACGACGTCGTCATCGTGATAGCGGCGACGTTCGGCGAACAGCTGGACAGCGGTATGCCGGCCAAAATCGAGGTGATCTCCGATCAGGCAAACACGACGGCCGATCGCGAGGCTCGACGCGTTCTCTCTGCGCTGCAAAGCTACAACCAGGAGCTGGCCTCGATCCGGCTGCTCGCGCGTGGCGTCAGCCCGTATGTCCTCCAGCCGCTGAATGTCGACGACGTCGATGTGTCGACGCCGTCCGGCCGGTCCGGCCTGTTGCTCGGCATGATCAGCTACTTCTTCCTGTTCGCGCTGCTGATGGGCGGCATGTACCTCGCGATCGACGCGACGGCCGGCGAGCGCGAACGCGGCTCGCTCGAGCCATTGCTGGCGCTGCCGGTCACGCGTGACCAGCTGATTCTCGGCAAGATCGCGGCGACCTGCGTCTTCATGGCGTTGTCGCTGATACTGAGCCTGGCGTCGTTCTTCGTCGCGATAAAATTCATGCCGCTGGAGAAGCTCGGACTGACGCCGAACTTCGGCCCCGACGTGCTGGTCAAGGCCTTCTGGCTGTTAACGCCCTTCATCCTGATCGGCGCGTCGGTCATGACGCTGGTCGCCTCATTCACGAAGAGCTACAAGGAGGCGCAGACCTGGCTCAGCGTCGTGCTGGTGTTGCCGACGTTGCCGATCCTGATCGTCAGCCTGCTGACGCTCAGGCCCCGCTTCGAATTCATGTTCATTCCCAGCCTCAGCCAGCACCTGCTGCTGATCGACATGATCAAGAACGAACCGCTGGACATGACCTATGTAACCACGTCAGTGAGCAGCAGCCTCGTTATCGGCGTGCTGCTGACGTGGCTGTGCGCGAAACTGTATCGCAGGGAAGGCTTGCTCGGATGAGTCGCGTTGGGGCACGCCGTTATTGACAATCCCTGTCGTTCCCCCAAGATGTAGTGCCCCGGCGCCAATAGCGAGACCATGGCTTTTCTGACCGAGCTCCGCCGTCGCAACGTATTGAAGGTTGCGTTCCTGTATATCGTCGCAGCCGCGCTGCTTTACTGGCTGGCCGTCGTCGTGCAGACGCAGTTCGAGCTGCCGTGGTGGTCGTCGCGGCTCGTCGCCGGGGCGCTGATTCTCGGGTTTCCGGTCTCGCTGGTCTTCGCCTGGGCTTATGAAATTACACCGAGCGGCCTGCGCAAGGCCGTCGACGTCGACCAGACGCAATCCATCGTCTTCAAGACCGGCCAGAAACTGAATGCCGCGCTCGCCGTCATGGTGGTACTCGGTGCCGTGGCCATGGTCGCGGACCGCCTGCTGCCGGAGCTGGCCGTCGTGCCGCCGCCGCCGGTACCGGAGCGCGTCTTCGACAAGCCGGATAGCGACAAGGTGCCCGCCGAGATCCGCAGCTTCACGCTCGACAACGGCCTGAAGATCATCGTCTGGCCCGATCACGACATACCGAATGTCGTCATGTACAACTACGTGCGCGCCGGCGGTCGAAACGAATACCCGGGGATTACCGGCGTCGCGCACTTCTTCGAGCACATGATGTTCAACGGCACCGACAACCTCGCGCCGAAGGAGTTTGATCGCGTCATGGAGGCGGCCGGTGGCGCAAACAACGCGTACACGTCGAACGACGTTACTGTCTACCAGGACTGGTTTCCACGATCGGCACTCGAAATTATTTTCGAACTCGAGTCCGATCGTCTCGCCAACCTCGCGATCGTCTCCGACGTCGTGGAGAGCGAACGCGGTGTCGTCATGTCGGAGCGCCGCTCACGTGTCGATAACGACAATTTTTTCAAGCTCTATGAACAAATGTACGCCACGGCGTATGTCGCACACCCGTACCAGTTCCCCATCATCGGCTGGCCTTCCGACATTGCCGCCTGGACGCAGCGCGACCTCGAAAACTTCTACCGCAGCTATTACGCGCCGAACAATTACACGATGATTTTCGCCGGCGACGTGACGCCGGATGAAATCTACACGCTGGCCGACGATTATTTTGCCGGCATCCCCGAGCAGGAGCCGCCCGCCGCTGTTCGCACGGTCGAGCCGGAACAGCAGGGCGCCCGAAGACTGACGATAGAGGCCGCCGCACAGACGCCTCTGCTGCACATGGCGTTTCACGCCGGCAGCGCGACCGACCCGGACACGCTGCCGCTCGAGCTGTTGCTGAATATCCTGGTCGGCGGTGAGTCGTCGCGCCTGCACCGGCTGCTGGTCGAGGAGCAGCAACTGGCCGTGTCAGTCAATGGTTTTCAGAGCGAGGGCTTCGATCCGGGCCTCGCCTATTTCTACCTGACGCTTCCGCCCGGCGCGGATGCCTCCGCCGTCGAAACCGCGGTCATGAGCGTCCTCGACGACGTGGCGACGAACGGCGTCACCGATGCCGAGCTTGCCAAGGCGCGCAACATCATGCTCGCCGATTTCTGGCGCCAGATTGCCACGATCGACGGCAAGGCATCGGAGCTCGGCCGATACGAAGTGTTCAACGGCAGCTACGAGAAGCTGTTCGACCTGCCCGCCTCGCTCGACGCTATCGACAACGACACCATCATCAGCGTTGCAGCGCGTATTTTCAGGCCCACGAACGCGACGATCGGCGTGTTACTGCCGCCCGCGGAGAGCGACGAATGAAGCTGCGAACCGGACGGCTGCAAGGACTGCTGCTGGCGGTCACCCTTTGCTGGCAGCCCGCCGCTGCCGACGGCGTTACGTTGCCCGATGCCGAGCGCGTCGTACTCGACAACGGCACCGTACTGATACTGAACCACAAGCCCGACGTGCCGATGGTCGGCATCCAGGCCGTGTTGCGCGGGGGCGCGGCGGCCGATCCGCCCGGCAAGCACGGGCTTGCGGCGCTGTACGCGGCGCTGATGCAGAAAGGCGCCGGCGAGCGCGGCTCCGCCGCGTTTGCCGAGGCGATCGCCGCGGTCGGGGGCGAGCTGTCCGCGCGCGCCGGTCTCGAGGGCATCTCGATTTCCGGCGACTTTCTCGCGCGCGACGCCGACCTGATGGTCGAGCTGCTCGCGGACATGCTGCAGCGGCCACAGCTCGACCGCACTGAATTCGACAAACTGAAAGCGCGGTCCATAAACCTGATTCTCGCCGCGAAAGACGGTGACCCCGGCGACCTGATTCCCGCCTACGCGGCCGCCTGGCTGTTCGGCGAACACCCCTACGGCAATCCGGTCAGCGGCAGCGAAACCTCGCTCGCGTCAATCAGCCATCGCGATCTCCGCCGTTATCACGACGAGGCAACCGGTGGCGACCGCCTGATTATTTCGGTGTCCGGTTATTTCGATACTGCGCGAATGCGCGAACGGCTGACATCGACGTTTGGTGACTGGCGCGCGGCAACGGCGACGCTGCCCGACCTCGCGGCTCCGGAAAGCGTTCCCGGCAACCGCGTGCTGCTGGTCGACAAACCCGGCGCTACCCAGACTTACTTCTGGATCGGTAATCTCGGTGTCGCGCGCGATTATGGGCGGCGGGCGGAACTCGACGTCGCCAATACCGTTTTTGGGGGTCGCTTTACGTCGATGTTGAATACGGCGCTGCGTGTCGACTCCGGCCTGACGTACGGAGCACGCTCGGTGCTGGTGCGGCCGTCGCGACCGGGCTCCGTCGGCATAAGCTCGTACACACGGACGGACGCGACGGTCGAGGCGATCGACATGGCGCTCGACGTGCTGGATCTCTTCAGGGGGTCGGGGCTCGACAGCGACACGCTGTTGTCGGCGCAGAACTACATACTTGGCCAATTCCCGACGCGGCTGGAAACGGCAACGCAGCTCGCCCAGGAGTTTGCCTTGCTCGAATTCTACGGCCTCGAGCGCTCCTATATCGAAGGCTACGGACAGGCGATCAGGGGCGTCACTCCCGAGTCAGCCGCCACGGCAATCGATGAGGTCTATCCCGGGCGCGACAATCTCGTGTTCGTGCTGCTCGGCGATGCCGAACAGATTCGCGAGGCCGTAACGAGATACGGCTCCGTGACCGAGATGTCGATCACGGAGCCGCAGTTTTTACCGCAGTAGGCGCGGGCTTTTAGGAACGGCTTCAGCCGCGAACATGGTCGGGCCTGAAGGCCCTACTACAATCCAAACCGTGCCGGGCCGGCTGGCCCTCCTATAGACCGGGCCTAGTCGAAGAATACCCGGCCGCCGATGCCGTACGTCGTGACGTCATCGCCAGCGGAGGCGGTGAATCCCAACGCAAAGTTTTCGGTGAACTTGTACCAGGCTTCGCCGCGCAGCGACGTGTCGTCACCCGAGTCGTCGAGGTCGATGTAGTCGACCCAGCCGGCGAGCTCCAGGCGATCGGCCGCCATACCGCGCATGCCGAGCGACAAGCCGAAGCCGTCGTCGTCAACCGAGAAGCCGCCCGCACTGGCGTCGAAACGCACGTACGAGAATTCGGCAACGAAGTCGACGTTGTTGGTCAGCCCGGTGTGGAAACCGCCGCCCAGCCGCAGCTGGTCGAGGTCGACATCGAAGTCGAGATCGGCCGTCGAATAGTCGGCGAACAGGTGCCACTGGTCGTTCAGTGCAAACGAGCCGCCGATACCGAAGCCGTCGCCATCGAAGTCGCCGCTGAAGTCATCGTCGAACTCGACGCGCTGGTAGCCGCCTTCGATGTAGTTGTAGCTGGGTCCGTCGGCCAACGCCGGTGCTGCGAACGCCAGAGCGGATACTGCTGCTATTTGACGCAACATGTCTTTCTCCTGATGAGTGAATTGCCCAAGTTGATTCTTGCCATGTGTCCTGTCTAATGAGTTCGCGGGCTATCAGAGCCTGCAGTTGGCGCGAGTCCAAGGCACTGACAGCCCGCGAACTCATTAGACAGGACACTAGAATGCGCGGACATGATTAATGGCAGATGAACGGCTGCTTATTGTCTGATGGTCGGCGCCGGATACCGCGCCGTGGTTCACGATTTCGACAATTGCCGTCGGGCGCGGATTCTACATAAGTGCCGGCATCACTTGCCAATACAAAACGACGCGAAAATTTGACCAAGCAGATCATCTGACGAGACCGCGCCGGTAATTTCGCCCAGGTCGTCCTGGGCAAGGCGCAACTCCTCGGCGAACAGTTCGCCGGCCCGGTTCGCCTCCAGCGCTTCTCTCCCCGCCGTAAAGTGCGCGGCGGCGCGTGCCAGCGCCTCGA
>JBFIQH010000182.1:0-6244 GCA_041609735.1 Woeseiaceae bacterium
GACGGCAGCGGCGGCGAGCGCATGCGTTCCTACAAGTTCGGCGAACCGACGTGGGTGGACGCAAACACCCACGGGGGCGAGACGTCGACCGTCATCCAGACCTGTCACATACTCGAGATCGAACTCAGGTAAACCAGTGGTCAGACGACCCCGTTATTGCGAACAAGCACTGTAGAAGCAACCCCTTGGCCACTACTTCCGTCATGATTGCCGAGCCCGCTGACGAAGATCGGGTCATAAATACTATAGTTCTGGCGTTCGAATCTGATCCTCCTGCGCGCTGGATGTTTCCTGGCCCGGATGATTATTACGCGAACTTTCCCTATTTCGCCCGTGCATTTGGCGGCGGCGCCTTGTCGCAACAATCTGCCTATTATGTCGAGGACTTCGCTGGTGTCGCGCTCTGGCTTCCTCCAGGGCTTCAACCTGACGAAGCGGCTCTCATCGCACTCCTGGAGCGTGCGGTAGCGGCGGAGAAATTGCCGCAGGTGTTCTCGATCCTCGAGCAACTGGGGCGGTTTCATCCGACGGAACCCCATTGGTATTTACCGATGACGGGCGTTGACCCGGCGAGTCAAGGGCTCGGTTATGGCACGACGATGCTTCATCATGCACTACAACGCGTTGATCAGGATCACCTGCCCGCATACCTGGAATCGACGAACCCAAAGAACATTCCACTATACGAGCGGCACGGATTCGAACTCTTGGGGGCTGTCGAGGTTGCCGAGGCTCCACCGATGTTTCCGATGTTACGCAGCGCGCGCTAAAGTTCGCTTCAGGATGCTGCCGCAGCCACCAGAGTTGCTGCCACGACTCGATCCCTGCCATCGCGCTTGCCGGCGTACAGGCGTTCATCGGCAATGCGCAATAGTGCGTCCGGGCTCTTTGCATCATCGGGATACGTGGCGATGCCCGCGGTAAACGTAATCTTGTTGACCGGCACGGTGAGATTGGCGGCTGCACTTTTCTCCCGCAACTTCCTGCGCAACCTGTGTGCCGCCGTGAATGCCGCTTTCGCCGAGGAGTCCGGCAGGATTATCGCAAACTCCTCACCGCCGTAGCGGACAGGAATGTCGGCAGCACGAAACAGCTCCCTCATTGACTGCGCCAGCATCAGGATCACCTCGTCACCCGCTTGATGGCCGTAGTCGTCATTGATCGATTTAAAATTATCGAGGTCGACCAGCATCAGGTTCATCGTATGCTGCAGTCGCGATGCGCGATCCACCTCCTGAGGAAAGGTATTGTTGAAAAATCCGCGGTTGAACAGGCCCGTCATCGAATCGCGCGTAAGTTCGTCTTTTAACATTTCATATCGCTGGCGGTATGTCAGGATATGGAATACGTCATGAAAGCGCTCGGATTCGACGCCCTCCAGCTGGTCAATGGCCGGGAATTTTTTCAAGTATATGACCATGGCGACGGAATAAAACACCGCGACCACACCTTTGCCGATAAGGCCGGATACGAGAATCTGGCGTAACTGCGGATCGCCGAAGAAATTTAGCGACACAAATGCCATTGTATCAAATGCAACGACAACCACCATCGCAGCACCGACCCGCAACAGCAGCGAGCGCCTGAAAACTCGGAAGAAAAATTCGTACAGGATAATGATTAGTACAACGTCTATACACAGTAACGCCGTGCCGATCAGTAGAGGTTTGATGTTTTGGACAAAAACAAGCGTGTCCGCTTGTGCTGTTTCTGCAACCGTAGCACCGCTCAGGTGCATTTGAGTGACGAGCAGTAGTGTCGTTAGCGTTACGTTGGCGGCAACGATACCGGCGATAACCGACCGTGCGCCGGCAGCATCGTCTCGAATGTAAATCAGCAGAGTCGCGAACAGCGTCGCGGTAAACAAAACGGCCGATCCCGGGCTAATGAATATATCCGGCCATACTTCTCCGTACAGCGATGCGGCAAGCTGTGTCTGCAAGTGCTGGAAAGTGCCGAGCGTGACACACAACAGCGACAGGCCGAACTTCTTGCGCAAGCGGAAAAAAGTCAGCAATACGCCGCTGACGACAGTAGCCTCCAGCAGCAACAAAGCGACGTGATATGTGGCTTCAGGGCCCATAGCGTGACGATATTAGGCATCAGGACCGCCCAAATCGTTGACCAAGGCCTCAGTTCTCGTGGTATTTCGGGCTCAGTTCGTGAACGGCGTCGACCAGGACTCCGAGGTGTTCCGGGTCGATGTCGGGCGTGATGCCGTGGCCGAGGTTGAAGACGTGGCCCGGGCCGGTGCCATAGCTGGCAAGCGTGTCGGCGACGCCCTGGCGAATCGCTTCGGGGCTCTCGCGCAGCCTCGCGGGGTTTAAATTGCCCTGCAAGGCGACCTTGTCGTCGACGTAGCGGCGAGCCGTCTTCAGGTCGGTCGTCCAGTCCACGCCAAGCGCGTCGCAACCGGTGGACACCATGTCAGTCAGCAGCGGGCCGGCACCTTTCGTGAACAGGATGACGGGTATGCGCTGGCCGTCCTTTCTACGCGTCAGCCCGTCGACGATCTTCTGCATGCTCGCCAGGGAGTAGCGCCGGTAATCATCCGGCGGCAACGCGGCGCCCCAGGTGTCGAAGATCATGATCGCCTGTGCGCCTGACTCGACCTGCGCGTTCAGGTATTGCGTCGTCGTGATCGCAACCTTGTCGAGCAGCCCGTCGAGCGCCTCGGGATCGTCCCTGGCGAGCCCCTTGATGAACGGGAATTCCCTGCTCGACCCGCCTTCGACCATGTAGGTGCCGACAGTCCACGGGCTGCCGGCAAAACCGATCAGCGGCACGCGGCCGTCGAGCTCCTTTCGAATCGTCGATACCGCGTCGAAAACGTACTTGAGTTCAGACGACACGTCCGGCACCGGCAACTTGCGGATGGCGCTGCGTGAGCGCAGCGGGCGTTCAAACTTCGGGCCCTCACCGGTTTCGAAATACAGGCCGAGACCCATCGCGTCGGGAATGGTCAGGATGTCGGAGAACAGGATCGCGGCATCGAGCCTGAATCGCCTTAGCGGCTGCATTGTGACCTCGCAGGCCAGCTCCGGGTTGCGGCACAGGCTCATGAAATCGCCGGCCTGCTCACGCACCTTGCGGTACTCCGGCAGGTAGCGGCCGGCCTGGCGCATGATCCATACCGGCGTGCGCGGCACCGGTTGCCGCAGCAGCGCGCGAATCAGCAGGTCGTTTTTAAGCTCGGTCATGCCGCAGAGAACTGCCTGACGATCGAAGCCTGGATTGCCTCTGCCGCCTCGCGCGGGCTGTCCGCATCGCGGATCGGTCGACCGACGACGATGTAGTCGGCACCGTTCGAAAACGCAGTCTCCACGGTCACTACGCGCTTCTGGTCGCCCGCCGGCTTGTTATCGACCGGCCGGATGCCGGGCGTCACGACGAGCAGCTGGTCGTCGACGAATTCCCTGAGCCTCGGTACTTCGAGACCCGATGAAATGACGCCGTCGCAGCCGGCTTCGAGTGCGCGCCGGGCGCGCGATAGCACGAGGTCGCCGACGTCGCAGGCGAAGCCCATGTCGTCGAGGTCGCCGCGATCGAGGCTCGTCAGTACCGTGACGCCGAGCACCTTCAGCGTGTCCCCCTTGTTGTCGGCTGCCGCTTCCATGATCGACTGGTTGCCGTGCACGGTGACGAAGCTCGCGCCGCGATCCTTCAGCTGGCGCACGGCCGAGCCTACGGTCGCCGGAATATCGAAGAACTTCAGGTCACAGAAAACTTTCTTATCGCGCTCGAGGAGCCAGTCCAGCAGCTCGAAGTATTCGCCGCTCATCATCAGCTCGAGGCCGATCTTGTAAAACGTAATGGCATCACCGAGCTCCCCGGCAAGCTCGCGTGCACGCCCGCAGTCCGGGACATCCATCGCGAAAATCAGGCGATCTTTCGGCGGTATCGGTTTCGGATTCAATGTCGAGCCTTTTGACTGAGCGCGCTTCTCTGGACGGCGCATTCTATCAGCCGGCAATGCGCTCGTGTTCGGCGAGTGCAAAACGGTCGGTCATTCCGGCGATGTAATCCGCAACGATGCGGGCCCGCCCGGCATCCGGGGCATCGGCCGCCGGCCCGGCGAACTCGGCCGGCATCAGCGTCTCGTCTGCCATGTAGTGGCCGAACAGGTCGCGCAGTACCGCCTGCACCTTCGCCGTCATCTGCAGTTTTTTCTCGTGCCGGTACAGGTGCCGGTTGAGAAATTTCTTCAGCGACAGATGCTGCTGATACACCGCATCGGACATCGCGACCAATGGTTTTCCGGCCTTGCGAACGTCGTCGATCGAACCCGGCGCCGCTTCTTCGATATTGCGGCGCGTCTGTTCGATGAGATCCGTCACCACCGTGTCGATCATGCGGCGGATGGTCTCGTAGACGACGCGGCGGTCATCGAGGGACGGGTAGCGCTTTTGCACATCGTCGCATGCCCTGCCGACGAGTTCCTGCGCACGCAGCTGGTCGAGCGAGATCAGCCCGGCACGAATACCGTCGTCGACATCGTGGTTGTTGTAGGCAATTGCGTCGGCGATGTTCGCGATCTGGGCTTCGAGACCCGGCTGCTCGCGCGCGAGGAAGCGCTCGCCGACGTCCCCCAGCTCACGCGCGTTACGCGCGGAACAGTGCTTCAGGATGCCTTCCCGCGTTTCGAACATCAGGTTAAGGCCCGGGAAATCCGCATAGCGTTGCTCTAGAAAGTCGACAACCCGCAGCGACTGCAGGTTGTGCTCAAAACCACCGTAGTCGCGCATGCACTCGTTCAGCGTGTCCTGTCCGGCATGGCCGAAGGGCGTATGGCCGAGATCGTGCGCGAGACAAATCGCCTCCGTCAGCGGTTCGTTGAGCCCCAGCGCAAGGGCGACGGTGCGGCCGATTTGCGAGACCTCGATCGAATGCGTCAGCCGCGTGCGGTACAGGTCGCCCTCGTGATTGACGAACACCTGCGTCTTGTACACCAGGCGCCGGAACGCCGTGGAGTGGATAATCCGGTCCCGGTCGCGCTGGTACTCGCCGCGGTACGTGGACGGTGCTTCCTCGTAGCGGCGGCCGCGAGAGCGTTTCTCGTCAGCCGCGTATGGCGCGAGTCCGCCGGTCTTCATCCGTTCGCGGCTTCAAGGACCTGGCTCAGCCTGGCCTCGTCGTAGTCGCCGGTCAGGCGCGCGTCGCCGAGCTTGTCCAGCACGACGAAGCGCAGCTTTTTGTTGACGGCCTTCTTGTCGAGGCCCATCGCCTCGAGCAGGCGCCCGGCCCCGATCGCCGGCGGCATGGCCGGCAGCCCGGCGCGCTCGACCAGGCTTTTCAGGCGCATGCGCTCGTCCGCCGTAATGCCGCTGAGTTCGCCGGCCATGACCATGCCGGCGGCAACGGCTTCACCGTGCAGCCACTCGCCGTAGCCGACCGAGTTCTCGATCGCGTGCCCGAACGTGTGGCCGAAATTCAGGATCGCCCTGCGCCCCGCCTCGCGTTCGTCCTCGGCGACGACCTCCGCCTTCAGCTCGCAGGACCGGCGTATCGCGTACGCCAGCGCGTCCGGGTGCTTCGCCAGCAGCGCATCGATGTTGTTCTCGAGCCAGCCGAAGAACTCGATGTCGGCTATCGCCCCATACTTGATGACTTCGGCGAGCCCGGCACGCAATTCGCGTTCCGGCAGCGTCTGCAGCGTGTCGGTATCGATCAGCACGATCGACGGCTGGTAAAACGCACCGACCAGGTTCTTGCCACCCGGGTGATTGACGCCTGTCTTGCCGCCCACCGATGAATCGACCTGCGCCAGCAACGTCGTCGGCACCTGTATGAAGCGCACGCCACGCATGTAGCACGACGCAACGAACCCGGCGATGTCCCCGACGACGCCGCCACCGAGCGCGATGACGGTCGTGTCGCGGTTGGCCTTGTGGCTGACGAGGTCGTCGATGACGAGGCGCACCGTCGCGAGTGTCTTGTGCGCCTCGCCCTCTGGCGGCGACGACACCTTGACGTCGATACCCGGCAAACTCGATGTCAAAGCACCGAGGTAATACGGCGCAACGTTGTTGTCGGTAACGATCAGGCAGTCGCTGCCCGCGACGTACTTGGACAGATCGAAACCGCCGTTCAGCAGTTTGTTGCCTATAACAATAGGGTAGCTGCGCTCGCCCAGCTCGACAGTAAGTGTTTCGGTCATGGCTTTAGACTACCGGAAATTTGGTACGTAAGCGTGCGGGGGGCGTGACGAGGGGGTTCTGACTTCGAAACCCCACTCAGCCAGAAC